>CAZSOG010000356.1:0-5898 GCA_964607555.1 uncultured Pirellulaceae bacterium
GCTCCCGCCGCCCACGAACTCCTAACGCGCGAGGCCTGCAACCCACAACGGAGTACGCCCTCCTTCGGTCGCTCCTGTGCGGGGTCAGGAGACCCGCGCACAGCGCTAGCTCTTGTCCCATCCGGTCCGCCTATGGCGGATTTATCCCGGTGGAGCGCTGATTTTGCACTACTCCGGCCTCAACTCACCCACGTTCCCGTCACCACCGGGTTTATCCCGGTGGAACGGTGATTCTGCACTACCCGCGTCGCTCGCCCGACATCAACTCCCGTGGCGGCTGAACCTCGACCCAAAAACTCCACTCAAAATCAGCACATTTCCGCCCAGAAGGGTCTAAGCAGCACGTATTTCTCATACCGGATGACGACCGGCTCAAATCAACATTCCGGACGATCAATCGGCTCGATGCATTGTGGTTGATCGTTCCGTGGATTATTCACGGTGCGGCTGACCGGCACGGCGCTGAGCAGGTCCGGCCGGCATGGTCGCAGGATGTTCCGCAGTCGCGTCGTGTCATCGACGGTCGTCGCCAACCACGATTCATGGTGGTCCGCGCCGAGGATCGCGGGCATGCGATCGTGAAACGGGCGAGTGAAATCATTTGCCGCGGTCGTGATGATCGTTGCGGACTCGATCACTTGCCCGTCCGGTGCGCGCCACGTTTCCCAAAGTCCTGCGAACGCCATGGTCTGTCCGTCCACTGGCTGGAAATAGTACGGTTGTTTCACGCTCTTGGATGTCTTGCCGCGGCGCCATTCGTAGTAGCCATCGGCAATCACAAGGCATCGGCGATGACGAAAGACGTGGCGAAACGCCGGTTTGGTTGCCACGGTCTCGGCCCGCGCGTTGATCATACGATTGCCCACCGACACGTCCTTCGCCCAAGACGGAATCAGGCCCCACCGCGCCATGGTCAGCTGACGCTGATCGGGCCGTTCCGGGTCGGCACGAACCACGGCGATCGGCTGCGTCGGCGCGATATTGTACCGCGGAACCATTCTCAGGTCGTCGATTGGCATCACCATGAACTGCTCGATCAGTCGATTCAGTGGTGTTCTTAATGTGAATCGCCCACACATGGAGTTGCTCGCGATCGGAGTAGCTGTTCACGCCCCTTGGCCATATCCGGCAGGCTAGTTCGCTCTTAATCTTAATCTTAATCTTAATCTTAATCTTACTCCTGACCGACATGACATGTCACGTTGCGCGACGATTCTCCTGCTACATGGAAGCCGAATATCTGATTTGCGATTACCACATTCGCTCTGTGCGCCTTACCCGCAAAGACGGGAGGAGGATTAAGAGTAAGAGTAAGAGTAAGATTAAGAAATAGGATTAACTGCGGACAGGAATACGGCCAAAGCGGTTTGCGTTCTTCGGTGGGGTGCCGGTCGCGCCGTGCATTACCAGCGCGCACTGGCGCCAACCCCAATATTTTAACAGCCCCAAGGGGGTGGCTACTCCCGCGTAAGCAGTCGGGCTATGATGGATGAATTCAATCATCGCTCACGCTGCTTGCGAAACGGGCTGTGATTCGTCGTCTCGAGCTGTTTCCATGCAACGATATTGTCATTGTCTAAGAGCCTGTCACAAAACTGTTTCCGCGGAACGTTTATCCGCTTCTTCGACGGACCTGGACGTCCATCGTCCGTGTTTGAGATCAGGTTTTGGGACAGGTTCTCAGGAAGCTTGTCGGTCCTCACTTGGAGGTGCGCTGTGGCTCGCCACCGTCGTACGTCGAAAAGTTCATCCCGCGAAGCACCAGCCAACCAGGTACCCGAGTCCGGGCCCCGGTTGAGCGTGGCCAAGAAACTGCTGTTCTCGTTGGTCGCCACGGTCCTGTTTTTTATGGCAGTCGAACTAATCCTGATGGTCGCCGGCTGGCAACCGGTCCTGGATGAAAGCGATCCCTATGTCGGTTTCTTTTCGCTGAATCCTCTCTTTGTGGAGACCGTTGGCTCCGATGCAACGCCGCAGCTTGTCACGGCCCAAAACAAGATGAAGTGGTTTAATCGGCAGCGATTTCCCAGGCGGAAGGCCGCCAATGCGTATCGAATCTTTTGTCTGGGGGGCTCGACGACCTACGGTCGCCCGTACGATGACATGACGTCGTTCGCCGGCTGGCTCCGTGAGCTACTTCCGGAAGTGGACCGCAGTCGACAATGGGAAGTGATTAACGCAGGCGGTATCAGTTATGCCAGCTATCGTGTGGCGAACGTGATGCACGAGCTGCTCGAATATGATCCCGATCTCTTTGTGATCTACTCGGGACACAACGAGTTTCTCGAGGCACGCACCTATGGCAACCTATCCGAAACCCCCGGACTGGTGGCGCGGCTGGAGCACATTCTCGGCTATACACGCACGTATACCGCATTGAGACGGTTGGTTAAGGGTACTGACCGTGGCAACGCTCCTCAAGATCTTCGCGGCAAGCGCAGCCTGATGCCAAGCGAGGTCGATACACTGTTGGATAGTGCGTTGGGCCCCCAGGTTTATCATCGTGACGACGAGCTGCGGAAGCACATCGTCGCACACTACGAGTTCAATTTGCGGCGGATGGTCCGCATGGGGAGGCGCGCCGGCGCCCGGGTCCTCCTTGTGACACCGGCGTCCAGCCTATCGAATTGCTCGCCATTCAAAAGCGCGCACCGTGCGGACATGACGGCGGCGGCTCGAGAAGAATGGGAGCGCTCGTTTACGCGTGCCCGCGAGTTGTTCAAGTCCGGCGACCTTAAGGGGGCGATACATGCGGCCAATCGGGCCGTTGAAATCGACCCAAGACACGCGGGCGCGTTGTATCTGCGCGCCCGCATTCGACTCGCCCTGGGGAACGATGCCAAGGCACGCGAGGACTTCGTGGCAGCGCGTCAAGAGGACGTTTGCACGTTGCGCGCCCCTAACGAAATCCTGCAGGTCGTGCGTCGAGTGGCCTCGGAAATGAAGACACCGCATGTCGACTTTGCCGCATACGTCGACCGCGTGTCCCCGCACGGTATCCCGGGCGGGAACTTATTCCTCGATCATGTGCATCCCACGATTGAAGGCAACCGGGACCTGGCCGTGTTGCTGATCACTTGCCTGCGCGACACCGGTATCATCGCATCGCCCACCGATCTGGACGCGCGTGTGCTGACCACCGTGACCGAACGGGTGATGCGTCGAGTGGACCGCACGAAGCAGAGCGCGGCCTTGCGCAATCTGTCGAAGGTTTTGAGCTGGGCCGGAAAGAAGGAGGAAGCGGACGGCTTGGCGTTGCGCGCCGTGCAACTCGATCCGGACGACGCGGAAACGCAGTACCAGGCTGGCAACGCCTTCATGCGTCGTGGAAAAATCGACGAAGCGATTCATTGTTATCGGCGGACGTACGAGCTGAACGCCGAGTATGCCGCCGCAGTGAATGCTTCGCTCGGTTTCGCGTACGCCGCGAAGGGGGATCAGGATCAGGCAATGGCATACTACCTGAAGGCTCTAACACTCAATCCAAACTTTGGAGATGTCCACTACAACGTTGGCGTTATCTGCGAAGATCGCGGCGAAACGGGGGACGCCATACGGCACTACCGAAGTGCAGTCGCCAGCCGGCCGCAGCACTTCGTTGCCTATAGCCGGTTGGGTATGCTGCTGGCGAAACAACAGAAATGGGACGAGGCACGCGCCCAGTTCGAGCAGGCGCTGAGGATCAATCCGAATTTCGTGGAGGCGCGCGTGAATCTGGGAAAGGTGCTAGCGCGGCAAGGTCATACGACTTTGGCACGCCAGCAATTTCGCTGGGTGCTCCGTCGATATCCACGGCACCCCGTTGCCAAGGCGGAACTGGATCGCCTGGAGTGAGCCAGGGGGTTCCGATCGGCCGCCGGGGCAGGACGTGGGGAGTCTAATCGAGATCATGGGACGTTGATTTTCGGCAGACGTGATTTGGGATTCTGCCGGCCGGGATGTACGGAGCTCTACAAGTGACCGCAATACTTGGAATCTCAGCGTTCTACCACGATTCAAGTGCGGCGTTGATCATGGATGGCGAGATCGTCGCGGCGGCGCAAGAGGAGCGGTTTACGCGCAGAAAGCATGACCATGAGTTTCCAGTCCATGCCATCCAATACTGCCTGGAAGAGGGCAAGCTGAAACCCAAGCAACTTGATTACATAGGGTTTTACGACAAACCGTTCCTGAAGTTCGAGCGATTGCTGGAAACCTATCTGGCGTTTGCGCCCGCGGGTTTTCGCTCGTTTCTCAAAGCCATGCCGCGCTGGTTCAACCAGAAGCTGCATCTACCTCGAGAAATACGTAACGGCCTGGCAGGCGAGTACAAGAGGAGATGCATTTTCGCCGAGCATCATGAATCGCACGCCGCGAGTGCGTTTTTTCCATCGCCCTTTGATGAGGCCGCGATTCTCACCCTGGACGGCGTCGGTGAATGGGCAACAGCCGCTTACGGTTATGGTCGTGGCAACCGAATCACGTTGACCCACGAGCTTCGATTCCCGCATTCGCTGGGATTGCTCTATTCGGCCTTTACCTATTTCTGCGGGTTCAAAGTCAACTCGGGCGAATACAAGCTGATGGGCCTGGCACCGTATGGTGCGCCGAAGTATGCGGATGTGATCCTCGAAAACCTGATGGACATGAAGGCGGACGGGTCGTTCCGGTTGAACCTGTCCTACTTCAATTACTGCCACGGGTTGAGGATGACCTCTGCAAAGTTCGCTCGGCTCTTCGGCGGCCCGGCCCGGGAGCCGGAAGCGCCGCTGACCGAACGCGAAATGGACTTGGCCGCATCGGTCCAGAAGGTTACCGAAGAGTGCATGTTGCGGGCGGCACGCCACGTGCATGCACGGACGCGCATGAAGAACCTCTGCCTGGCCGGTGGCGTGGCGCTGAACTGTGTGGGCAACGGACACATTTTGCGGGAAGGACCTTTCGAAAACCTGTGGATCCAGCCCGCGGCCGGCGATGCGGGGGGAGCGCTCGGTGTTGCACTGTTTATCTGGTACCAGCTTCTTGGCAATGCGCGTCAGGCATCCGCCCCGGACGGACAACGTGGTTCCCTGCTGGGACCAAGGTATTCCAACGAGCAAGTTCGTTATTTCCTCGACCGGCAAGAGGCAAGATACCGCCAATTCACGGACGAGACGGAACTGTGCAACTATGTCGCTGATCTGATCGCGTCCGAGCAGGTGGTCGGCTGGATGCAGGGCAGGGCCGAGTTCGGTCCCAGGGCGTTGGGCGGCCGGAGCATTCTGGGTGACGCCCGCAGCCGTCAAATGCAGTCGCTCATGAATCGCAAGATCAAGTTCCGCGAGTCATTCCGACCGTTTGCCCCGGCCGTGCTCCGTGACCGAGTCAGCGAGTATTTCCAGACGAGCGCCGGCGAGGACAGCCCTTACATGTTGCTGGTGGCACCGGTCGCGGAAAACAAGCGGGTCGCCCACGATGATTCCCCGGCCACGGGGTTGGACAAGCTGAAAGTGATTCGTTCGGTAGTGCCCGCAATCACCCATGTAGACTACTCGGCCCGCATTCAGACCGTGGACGAACAGCGGCACGGGCGGTTCTATAAACTGATGAAGGCCTTCGAGTCAAAGACTGGCTGCCCCGTTATGATCAACACGAGTTTCAATGTTCGCGGTGAGCCGATTGTCTGCTCACCAGAACACGCTTACCGCTGTTTCATGGCCACGAACATGGATGCCCTGGTGATGGAGGATTTTGTGCTCTTGAAAGAGGAACAGCCAACTGCTAAGCAGTGTGAGATCGACAAGTACTTGGATCAGTTTCCGTTGGATTGACCAATTGGACAGCGCCACTTTTTTCGTTACTGGTGTGTCAATGCTTGGCTTGTGGGTATCCGGCCCCCACCCAGCTGGTCTGGGTGGAGCCAGTGATTCTACACTAACC
>CAZSOG010000357.1:0-5884 GCA_964607555.1 uncultured Pirellulaceae bacterium
GTCCGACTGGATAGTGAATTGGCGCGGTCCGTTCTCCCGTTGGTCGAACTCGCACGGGACATTTCAAAGTGGCGGCATAGTCCAAATGGTCGCGGCCTGGCCGCGCGAGGAGAATCGATGCCATGATTACCGTTACGTCTTATCCGATAGCCGTGGTGATGTGCATCATCACCATGCTGTGCTGGGGGTCTTGGGCGAATACGCAGAAACTGGCCAGTAAGCAATGGCGTTTTCAACTCTTCTACTGGGACTACTGTATTGGCGTGTTGTTGCTGACGCTGATCTTTGCCGTGACGCTCGGTAGCATGGGAACTGCGGGACGGACATTCTTTGCCGATCTGAGCCAGGCGTCTGGCGCCAGTATGGCCTTTGCATTGGCGGGCGGTGTCGTGTTCAACATCGCGAATATTCTGCTGGTGGCGGCAATTGATATCGCGGGGATGTCGGTCGCGTTTCCGATCGGGATCGGGTTGGCCCTCCTGGAAGGAGTGTTCATCAACTATGTTGCCGCGCCAAAGGGAAACCCGTGGATCCTCTTCCTGGGCGTGGCCTGCGTGGTGGCTGCGATCGTGATCGATGCGGTGGCGTATCGCCGCCTGCCTTCCGCTGGACAAAAGACGACGACGAAGGGGATCGTTCTGTCTATCCTATGCGGTCTGTTGATGGGCGTCTTCTACCTGCTGGTTGCCAAGGCAATGCCGGGGAAGATGATCGAGATCAACAGTGGCGCCAACGTCGGGCTGCTGACGCCGTACACGGCGTTAGTGCTCTTCGCCCTGGGGCTGTTTCTGTCGAGTTTCGTGTTCAATGTGGCGGTCATGCTAAAGCCATTTTCAGGGGATCCGGTGCCATTGGGAGATTACTTTAGGAAAGGGAACCTGCGCCTGCACATGGTTGGTGTTTTGGGGGGGGTGATCTGGGGAGTCGGCATGTCGTTCGCGATCATCGCGGGGGATAGGGCCGGCTATGCGATCTCCTACGGGCTCGGTCAGGGAGCGACGATGGTCGCCGCGTTGTGGGGCGTGTTCATTTGGCGTGAGTTCAAATCTGCTCCGGAGGGGACGAACGGCCTGTTGGCCGCGATGTTTATCATGTTTATTATCGGTCTATCGCTGATAGTGTATGCGGGCGCGGCGGACGAGGGCGAAGCCGCGACCGCTCTGCTATCGTGCCTGATCGGCGGCATCTGAGGCAGGCGTCCACCGGATTGCTGTCTCGAAGCCTTTGTACGATGTGGACGTCCACGTCCGTCGATGAAGCGGATAAACGCGCCACGCTGGCAAGCGTACGCAGGCCTCATATTCCTACGGAGGAGACTCTGAATGACCGGAAAAATCGTGGTAGTTGGCAGTTCCAACACGGACATGATCTTGCAGATGGAGCACATTCCGCGTCCCGGCGAGACCATTCTGGGCGGTCAGTTCGCGATGGCGGCCGGTGGCAAAGGCGCCAACCAGGCGGTAGCGGCGGCGCGGGCCGGCGGGGACGTCACGTTTCTGGCCCGTGTTGGCAGCGACATGTTCGGCCGGCAAGCTGTCGAGGGATTCCGTGCGGATGGCATCCATGTGGAGCACGTGATTCAAGACGCGGAAGCTCCGTCGGGGGTCGCGTTGATCTTCGTGGCGGCCGATGGCGAGAACAGTATCGGCGTGGCATCGGGTGCCAACGCGCGGCTGACGCCGGACGATGTGCGGCAGGCCGCCGCGACGATCGAAGCGGCCGATGTTCTGGTCATGCAGCTGGAGACACCGTTGGAGACGATTCAGGCGGCCGCCGAAATCGCCGTGTCCGCGGGAACTCGCGTCATTCTGAATCCCGCCCCCGCACAGGCGTTGGACGATCAGTTGCTGCGTCATGTTTCCGTGCTGACTCCGAATGAGAGTGAGGCCGAGTTACTGACCGGAATCGCCGTTTCGGATGCCGCCAGCGCACAGTGTGCGGCCGATGCCTTGCACGGGCGTGGCGTGGAGACGGTCATTGTCACATTGGGCGCGGCCGGCGCGTATGTCGCGGGTGCCGGATTCACGGGGCTTGTGCCGGCGTTTCCGGTGACCGCGGTGGATACGACGGCTGCCGGCGACGTCTTCAACGGTGCACTGGCGGTCGCGCTGGCGGAGGGCGAACCGTTGCCCGACGCGGTCCGTTTTGGCTGTGCCGCCGCTGCCCTTTCGGTCACAAAACTGGGTGCCCAGCCGTCCGCGCCCCAACGGGCGGACGTCGAAGCGATGCTCTGAAGAGGCACTTGAATTCGCATGACAGTCGATAAATCGGGACAGCGAATTCGTCGCATGTTCGGTGCGATCGCACCGAAGTACGACCGGATGAACCATCTGCTGTCGTTCAACGTGGATCGCTACTGGCGCCGCCGCACGGTGCGTGCCGTGCAGCCCGATGGGACCGCGCCAATATTGGATGTGTGCACCGGCACCGGGGATCTGGCGCTGGCGTTTTGGCGTTACACACGCGGCGCCTGCCCCGTATTTGGGACTGATTTTTGTCCCGAAATGCTGGCTATCGGGCGTGCCAAGGGACGCCGCCTGGGGGCTGAAGACTGCGTTGAGTTTATCGAGGCCGATACCCAGCAGTTGCCGTTCGAAGCCAACATGTTCCAGGTTGTATCGGTCGCTTTCGGTTTGCGGAACGTGGCCGACACGGACCAGGGCCTGGCGGAAATGACGCGCGTTTGTCGACCGGGTGGCCGGGTCGCGGTGCTCGAGTTCTCGATGCCGCGGCGGCAGCCGATGAAGATGTCGTACGGGTTTTACTTTCGCCACATCCTGCCCCGTCTGGGCCAGTGGCTGGCTGCCAATGAGCACTCGGCGTACGACTACTTGCCGGCCAGCGTCAGCCAGTTTCCCGAAGGCGAGGCACTCGTTCAGCGGATGCAGCAGGCCGGCCTGCACGACGTGCGCTACGATCCGCTGGCCTTCGGGATCGCAACACTGTACGTCGGGATCAAACCGTCATGAACCGACCCATTGTTGTATCGATTACCGGAGCGAGCGGCGCGGTGTACGCGATCCGACTGTTGGAGGTCCTTTTGGCCCAGCGGCGGCACGTGCATTTGATTGTCAGTCCGGCGGGGGCGACCGTGTTGAACCATGAGCTTGGGCTCGAGGTGGATCCGGCATGTTTTGTCCCGGCGCAATTGCGTCTGGCAGTGCCCGACTCGTCGCTGGAATTGCTCGAGTATCATGTGTATACGGACTATATGGCGGCGCCGGCCAGCGGCTCGTACTTGACGGCCGGCATGGTCGTTTGTCCGTGTTCGGGCGGGACATTGAGCGCGATCGCGCAGGGGACCAGTCGGAATCTGATCCAACGGGCGGCGGACGTGCATCTGAAGGAACGCCGCAAGCTGATCCTGGTGCCGAGGGAAACACCCTTGTCGCTGGTTTATATCGAGAACATGCACCGTGCGTGCGCGGCCGGCGCGGTGATCTTGCCGGCCATGCCGGGCTGGTATCACGGTGTCCGGTCGGTGGACGATCTTGTGGATTTCGTCGTTGCGCGTATTCTGGATCAGTTGGCGGTGGAGCACGAGTTGACGCGACGATGGGGAGCCGAATAACGATGTGGCGACGGTTGGTGCAGATCTTGGAGATGATCCGGTTCAGTCATACGGTATTCGCGCTGCCGTTCGCGCTGATGGCGGGCTTGCTGGCCTGGACGACACCCACGGCCGATGGACGGCCAGTTGCATTTCGTTGGCGGGACCTGGTGGGGATTCTCATTTGCATGGTCTGTGCTCGGAGTGCGGCGATGGCGTTCAACCGGATTGCCGACCGTCGCCTCGACGCCGCGAATCCGCGCACCGCGACGCGGCACCTGCCGGCCGGCAAATTGACGCTCGGCAGCGTGATGGTGTTCACGTTGCTGATGTCGGCCGCCTTCGTCGCTGCCACGCTGTTGTTCCTGCCGAACCGGTTGCCGCTGTGGTTGTCCGTGCCGGTTTTGCTGTTCCTGTTGGCATACAGCTATACCAAGCGATTCACGATGCTCGCGCACTTCTGGCTTGGGGCATCGCTGATGCTGGCGCCGGTGTCCGCGTGGATCGCGATTCGCGGCCAGACGGTGTTGGCTGGGCCGTTGGATTTGCTCCCCGCAATGGCGCTGGGGAGCGCGGTCTTGCTGTGGGTGGCCGGGTTCGATGTCATCTATGCGTGCCAGGATGTCGAGTACGATAAGCGGGCCCGTCTGCGGAGCGTGCCGGCGCGATTCGGAGTGCCTCGCGCGTTACACATCGCGGCCGCCTGTCATGTCGCCATGGTGGTTGGGCTCGTCGGCGTGCCGCTGGCTTCGAATTTGGGAGGGCCGCCGGTGCCGCTCGGATGGATCTATTACGCCAGCGTGGCCGCGATCGCCGGCCTGTTGGCGTACGAGCACTCGATTGTGCGGCCGGACGATCTGACCCGCGTGAATATCGCGTTCTTCAACATCAACGCGCTGATCAGCGTGGGCCTGCTGGCCGTGGTCGCGATCGACGTGTTCGTGTAGCGCCTCACCGCTCGATCAACTTCAGCGCCGCGGCGGCAAGGCTCGCGATCGCCGCATTCGGATCATGACGTAGTTTCTTGAGCGTGGGGACGGCGGCGACAGCTAGCGGGCCGAGTTTGCCAAGCGTGTAGATCGCATAACGCCGTTGTTGCACGGAATCGTTCGCGCTCAGGGTCTCGATCAGTGCGGGCACGGCCGGTTTACCGATCGCCACCAACGCCTCGTTGACTTGCATGCGTAATTGTTCGTCCGGGTCGTCAAACGTGCTGATCAAGGTGTGCACGGTGTCGTCCGTCGAGGCCACGCGGCTCAGCCACATCGGCACACTCCGACGCAGCTCGATCGCGTCGCTGCTTCGCAGTATTTCCACGAAGAATGGCTCGGCCTGTTTCGGCTCGGCGACCTTCGTGATCGCGGCCAGCGCGGCGCGGCGCACACGCGGATTCGAATCCGAGCGAACGATTTTCTCCATCGTGTCGATCGACTTACGCGCCGCGGTTCCCAGCCGACCGAGCAAGCGGATCGCGCGAACTCGATAGATCTCATCTTCGTCCGGGTTGGCAATCTGGAGCACCAGTTGTGGCACGACGCCACCCAGCGTAGCTTCCGGCAGCCCTTCGATCGCCTGGAGTGCCTGGTGCCTGAGCGCGGCGTCGTTGTCCGTGAGGCAACGGGCCAACGCGGCAACCGCCGCCTTGTTCCGTGCGCCAACTCGACCCACGAGGTAGGTTACCGCCGCCAAACGCAGTTCCGGCGCACCATGGTCGAGCACGTGGGCTATCCGCTCGAGCGCCAAGTCTCCTGCTTGGGCCAATTGCTGACCGCCCTCGGTCCGCCGCGCCGCGTCGTCGCCGGCCCATTCGGTCAGCCATTGCTGGATCTGTTCGGGCGTGATCTTGGGGACGGCGTCGGAGCCGGGAGTGCCGGGTTGGCCGTTGTTCGGGATGGGTGCGGGATGCGATTGGTCCGCGGTTTGGTCGGATTGCGGCGCGCCGGTTGCGTCGGGCGACTGTTTCGTGGGCTGGTGGGCCGATGGCGTCTGGGACGCATCCGCTGATTGGGCCGCCGGCGGATCGCTGGCCTTCGGCGGCGGAGCGGTCTGGTCCTCTGATGTGTTCGCACTGCAACCGGCAATCGCCAAAACAACAGCCAGTAACAGCGTATAGTCGTGCAATTGCCTCACTGCGACACCTCTGATAGCGAGTGGATCCGTGCCCAAGTTTGAAGGTCTTTTCCAATAATGTAGCTCACGGAGCCAAGATTGGCCACGAGCGGCAGCGTGGTGGCGAGGGTGCGATCCCATTTCGTGTCACGTCGCAGCCGCCAGATGAGGCGGCATTTCTCGGGTTTTCGCCGAAGGAGGTGCAATGAAATCGTCCGCCTTCAA
>CAZSOG010000358.1:0-5878 GCA_964607555.1 uncultured Pirellulaceae bacterium
GCCGGGGCCGGACTTCCACGACGCGGCATCGAATTCCGGCTCGATCCAATCCGCTGGTGGTGTCGTGGTCGTGTACCGCCAAGTTTGCGGTGTCTCTTCGCTGGTCGGTACGATGGTCGTGCGCCGGATGATCGGGGGCGGCAGATAGAGTTTCTGGTGCAACGCGGCGACACGTTGCAAGTCGCGTTTGATCACCACTCGGTCGTACGTCATGATACCGTTCACTTCACCTTCGACGTCGGTCGTCTGTGTATAAACGGCGGCGGCGAGTCCTTTGCCGATGAGAGGCCGGAGTTTCTCAATCACACGTTCGTAGTTCTGCTGGAGTTCCTCGAGTCCTTTGTAGTTTCGATAACCCCAGTTCCGTTTATTCCACCACAAATGGTCCTTGACGGGCAAACCGAGCCCGCCGAACTCGCCAAGCACCACGGCGCGCTTCGATTCGGGTTCCGGCATGGCGGGGCCCGGGTAGCGATGCATGTCGTGCATGTCGCCGGTGCCCCGGTCCGCCCACCCGCTCGGGCCGTCGACCAGCCGCGAGGGGTCGAGCTCTTTGGTCCACCGCGCGATCTTCTCGGTATCGAATTGGCCCCAGCCTTCGTTGAATGGGACCCATGCGACGATGCAGGGGTGATTGCGGAGTCCGTCGATCATGGCCTTGTATTCATGGCGATAGTTTTCCGCGGATTCGGGTGTGCGAACCAGGTCGGGCGCATCGGGGCGAATGTACTTGTCGCCGCTGGGCATATCCTGCCAGACCATGATCCCCAAACGATCGCAATGATAGTACCACCGCTCCGGTTCCACTTTCACGTGCTTGCGAATCATGTTGCAGTGCATGCTTTTCAGGACGTCCAGATCGTAACGTAGCGCCGCATCGGTCGGGGCGCGATACAAACCGTCCGGCCACCAACCCTGGTCGAGCGGCCCGAATTGGAAAAGTGGTTTGTTGTTGAGCATGAGGCGGAGAAAACCGTCCGCCGCCTTGCCCACATGGATCTTCCGCATTCCGAAATACGTGCTCACTCGATCAAGCACTCGGTCGCCGGTCCGCAGAACAACTTCCGCGTGATACAACCAGGGCGCGGCCGGAGACCAGAGCTTCGCATTGGGGATCGCGACGACCAGCGGTTTTTCGGCGGGGCCATCGGCGCTGATCGGCGCGATTTTGAGTAATGTGTCTCCGCGCGTCACGGACGTGACGGACACGCGGACCGAAGCATCATCGGGAAGATCGTTGGTCACGATCTTGAACCGAACTTGCTGTTGGTCGACATCCGGCAGAGTGGTAAGTTGCCGAATGTACACGTTGGGAACGTGCTCGAGCCATACCGTGCGCCAAATCCCGGTGACCGCGGTATACCAGATACCGCGTGGATTCAGGACCTGCTTGCCGCGTGGCTGATAGCCTTGATCGGTGGGGTCCCAGACACTGACGACCAGGCGTTGTTTCGAGTCGTCGTTGAGGGCGGGTGTTATGTCACAAGTGAAGCTGTCATAACCGCCGCGGTGATGACCAACCTGAGTACCATTGACCCAGACGGTGGCGTCCCAATCGATGGCTCCGAAATGGAGTAGCACGCGTCCGCGACGCGCGGTTGGCGCGATGTCGAGCGTCCGCTGATACCAGAGTCGCTGATCGGGCTGAACGGCTTTCTTGACGCCACTTAGTGCCGATTCGATGGGAAACGGGACGAGGATCTTGCCCTGAAACGATGTTGGTTCCGCTGCGTCCTTGGCGGTGATCGCATACTCCCAAAGTCCGTTCAGGTTGATCCAGTAGGGACGTTCCATTTGCGGTCGCGGATACTGGTTGAGAGGTCTATCCGGGTTGACTTGGGCAGCCCAACGAGTCAATAACTGACCCGCGACCGGCTGCCATTCGGCGGCCCGTGCGATTCCCATGCTGCCAGCGACGACGAACAACGCCACTGTATGGATCCGCGGAAGTCCTTGAATACTCATGGTGTGATACATTCCTCGGTGAATGGTGTTTCTAAGGCAACCTCGTAGCACGTGGTCGCACAACGGAGATACGCGTCGGTCGGAGCATGATTCGAGTGGCGAACTTACGGCCGTTTCATCAGGGATTGTGGCGCACATGGGTCGATAAATCAAGTTGCCGAACATCCGATAACCGCATCGACGTCGATTGTGCTACAATACGCCTGACATTTGCGGATATCAACGTGTTGCAGGCACGACGAGGAGTTCAAAGTTGAACGCCGATAAGAATGTGAAAACGCCATGGAAGACGGAGCCCTTGGAGAGCTTTGGCGGCACGCCGGCGGTGATTCACCATGGGCCCTATCCGGAGCTAACGTGGCCCGCGATTCTCGTCGGCTGGTTTCTGGGCGCGCTGATTGCCGTATCGATTGGTTACGCGTCCTTGATCCTGGGCTTTTCCATCGAGGGGTCGGAGCTGGCGGCCATTCTGGGTTGGGGGATCCTGCGCGGTCTGATGCGGCGTACCAGCATCATTGAAAACAATATCAACCAGACGATTGCTTCCGCGGTCAATGGTGCGTCGGCCGGCATGATGTTCTCGATACCGGCACTGTTCATTTTGAGTAGCGGTCCACACGGGTCCGAATACACGGGGCTGACCGAGTTCAGCAAGCCGTTGATGGTCCTTTCCTGCATTACGGGCGGCATCCTTGGACTGGCGTTTGTTATCCCGCTGCGCAAGCAGATGATCGATTTCGATCGACTGGCTTATCCGGGCGGCATCGCCGTCGCGACGATACTGAAATCACCCGGAGCCGGGCTGCGCAAAGCGCTTTTGTTGCTCGGAGCCGCCGTGGTATCGGCAGTCACCTACCTTGTGGTAATCCAGCAAACCGGAGACGATCCGCAGTGGTACCTGGGCGACCAGATGGGCTGGCCCAAGTTCCTGAATGTGATTTTCTTTTTGTCATTGATGACGATTGGCGTTGGGTTCCTTTCGGGCAAGGGCGGGTTCTGGTTCGGCGCCGGCGGCTTCTTGTGCTATTGGTTTCTCGCGCCGTTGCTATCGCGGTTCGGCGCGCCGGATGTACGCGCGATGACGGCGGACCCCGAGTTGCTGCGGACGGAGTTATTTCGGCCGACCGGCATCGGCATGTTGATCGGCGCGGCGGTCGGCGGGATCTTCGCGGCGTACCCGCTGATCCGAAGCGCGATTAAATCGATGCAGGATGCGGGCCGTGGCGGCGCCGCCGGTGATGAATCGGCCAATCAAGAGATGCCGATCAAGTTGCTTTATGCCGGCATCGTCGGTGGCGCGCTCGCGTTGATCGCGATCACCTATTACTCGGTTGACGGCATTGGTCTGCTGCGCGCCAGCGTGATGGTCGTTCTCGGAACGTTGTGGGTCTGGATGGCCGGCGTGATCGTGGCCGAATGTGTCGGGCGGACGAATTGGTCACCCCTGTCCGGGATGACGCTGATCGCGGTGACGATCCTGATCTTTGTCGCGCGTGGGGGGATGGACGCGTCCGGCACGATTCTCAGTTGCGTGATCATGGGCGCGGCGATTTGCGTGGCGATCGCGCAGGCCGGTGATATGATGCTGGATCTTAAGTCCGGGTACCTGGTCGGGGCGATCCCCAGGCGGCAACAGATCGCGCAGTTCATCGGCGCGTGGCTCGGCCCGATCATCGTTATCTACTTGATCTTCGCGCTGCACAGCCAGTATACGCTGGGTAGTGACAAGCTACCGGCGCCACAAGGTAAAGCCCTGGCGTCGATGATCCAGGGTGTCGTGGGCCAAGACGTGCCGACCTATCGTTACGTGGCCGGCGCCGGACTTGGCGGTTTGCTGGCGTTCGGCGGGATGGGCGGAATCGGTGTCCTGATCGGACTTGGATTCTATATGCCGTTTGGGATCGTGTTGACTTACACGATCGGTTGTGCGGGCAGAATCGTGGTCGATCGAGTCAAGGGGCGGCGGTTTTCGGAGGAAACGGGCGTGCCGATCGCTGCCGGCCTGGTGGTCGGCGAGGCGCTCGTGGGGGTCGGTTATGCCATGTTCAAGGTCTTCTTATCGGGATAATATACCGCGATGACTTCACTCCGTGTTGTCGGTTACCTATTCTTGTGGGCCAGTTTTCTAGGTGGCACGTTTCTGGCCGTGCAGAACGCTGAATTCGAGCGCGCGCCGTGGAGTACGATTGCCTGGCCATGGTATGTCGGGGCGCTGGTCGTGGGCGTCGTCGGCGTGATCGCGCTTCGTGTCGGCCAACGGCAGGAAGCCGTCCGCGCCGATAAACTGGTCGGCGATGTGGATAAGCTGCGGCAGAGTATCGCCAGCCTCGCGGACAAAATGGCCAGCCTGGTAAAGCAGCGCGCGGATCTCGCGGTCGATCAAGTGCACCATGCGATTGACGAGCGGCTGCGCGACGACATCGCCGAGTTCGTCGACGCGCGCGAGTCGTTGATTCACACGTATTCGATGCAGCACTACGCCGATCTCATGACCGATTTCGCGATCGCGGAACGCTATGTGAACCGGGCCTGGTCCGCCTCGGCCGACGGTTACATCGATGAGGTGTGGAGTTGTCTCGAACTCGCGCACAAGAAATTCACGGCGGTCGCCAAGCGACTGTTTGCATTGGACAGGATTCAGGCTTCAAGGAGCGACACATTATGATAGACCGATTGATACGAAATCGATTGATGCGAATCGCGGTGTGGTGCGCGTGTCTCGCCGGGATGGTTGCATTCGCGATGCCAGGTTGGAGCGTGTGTGCGGCGGCAGGAAAAAGTGCTTCGGCGGACCCGTTGTTGGTCTATATCGGGACCTATACGCGGCGTGGTAGTAAAGGAATCTATGTCTATCGGATGGATCCCAATGCCGGTCCACTCACACCTGTCGGGACGGCTTCCGGCGTCAAGAACCCGTCCTTCGTGGCCGTGAACCCGAGCCACCGTAATCTGTACGCCGTCAGCGAGGCGGCGCGGTTCAAGGGCAAGCCGAGCGGGGCTGTCGCGGCATTCTCGATCGATCCTGACACCGGAAAGCTGACCCGGATCAACGAGCAATCGAGTGGTGGCGCCGGCCCGTGTTTCGTCGAGGTGGATCATGCCGGCAAGCATGTGTTGGTGGCCAACTATGGCAGTGGTAGCGTGGCCGTGCTGCCGATTCGCGCGGATGGCGGTTTGGGAGAAGCGACCGCGTTCATTCAACACCACGGTGCAAGCGTGCACGCGCGCCAAAAAGGGCCCCATGCTCATGCGATCTATGCCGATGCCCATGACCAGTTCGTGATGGTTCCCGACTTGGGCATGGACAAGTTGATGATCTATCAGTATGACGCTAAGGCCGGCACGTTGAAGCCGAATCCCGCCATGCCCTTTGCGCAACTGACGCCCCCCTCCGGACCACGTCATTTTGCATTCCACCCCAGTGGCGAATTCGGATATGTGATCAACGAGATTGCCTCGACGATCACGGCGTTCCGCTATGCTGCCGACCGTGGCACGCTCTCCACGCTGCAGACCGTGTCGACGCTGCCCGCCGACTTCCAGGGTAAAAGCACGACCGCCGAGATAGTTGTGTCGGCCGACGGCCGGTTCGTCTACGGCTCGAATCGGGGCGATGACAGCATTGCCGTGTTCGCCGTGAATGCCAAGACTGGAAAGCTGACATTCGTTAGCCGGCACGGGACAGAGGGCCGTACGCCAAGGAACTTCGCCATCGATCCATCCGGCCGGTTCCTGCTGGCCGCGAACCAGGATACCGACAATGTCGTCGTGTTTCGAATTGACCGGTCGACCGGTTCGCTGACACCTACCGGACACCAGATCCTGGTGCCGGCACCCGTCTGTGTGCTGATCGTGCCGGCGCGTGCGGAGTAGAGACCTCATGGACGGAAATTTGATGATCTTGAGTCAAGTT
>CAZSOG010000359.1:0-5872 GCA_964607555.1 uncultured Pirellulaceae bacterium
TGGGTGGGGGCCGGAAGATAGTCGAGTTGAGGGCGCTGCTGTAGTGCAGAATCACGGGCTCCACCCAGACAAGCTGGGTGGGGGCCGGATACCGACAAGCCTAGCATTGACAAAACAACCGCAAAAAAAGTGGCGCTGTTCAAATATACCGTGACCTGCGATGTTTGACACATTTCGCTGAACTGGGCGTTGGATGCAGTTGCCACGTTGGTTCCAGCTTTAACACTGGCAGGAAAGTGCCACCCGAGGTTCACTTGTGTCATTCATGGTCGGTCGGAGCATAGTTACATAGTAAAAAACGGGTTCCGTGACGGGGTCTATTCTGGTTTCTTGGCCGGAACCACGACGGAATGCTCGGCATGTTTCGGTCGAATTGCCTTCGCGAAAGCCGTGTTGCCGCCAACGACCGGCAGCGTGATCGATGTCGCGTCCAGGTCGATGGTCAGCTTGGTACCGGGTGTTGGCCAGAGAGTAAAGTCGCGGTCGCTGGAGAAGATCATCAAACCGATTTGTTGACCCACCGGGATGATCTGGTCATCCGGCTGCAGATTGAACGTGAGCTCGTAGAACCGGCCCGGTACCAGCGGTGCACTCTCGGTGAGCGAATGCTGGTTCTGCGGATCGGCCCAGCCACGCGTGATGATATTGTCGGTGATCTTCGCATTGCGCGCGTTATTCCAGGGCAGCGAGACCAGCCAGACCGACAGATTGGCAGCCGGTTTGCTACTTGCCAATTTGATCGAAATACTCGCGGTGCCCGACAAATGGACCGGTTGGGTCAGTGGCGGCGTAACATACATCAGCCGATGATCCGTCCACTCGGCACGTGCCAGAACGGTGCCGCTGAACGAGAAGTTGTCAATCAGCGTCTCCTTACCCTGGCCCGCGTGCAAGTTCGTGCTCAGCTTCCCCCACTCGGGACTGCCGGCGACCAGATGCAATGTCACCGGCGCCGCCGCAGGGTTCGGATAGTCGTCGTAGGGGGTCGGTTTGTCGCGGTCATCACCTTCGCGAACGATCCAGGCACGCGGGTCTTTCTCAACACCGTTTTGAATGCCGTACAGATAGCGCGTGAACCAACGATTCATCATCCGCATCGGCGGTGGCCCACCGTGGCCGCCCTGATGGAAGAAAACCTGAACGGGCGTCCCTTTGGCCTTGAGGGCTTCGTAGATTCGGACACTGTGTTCCGGAACGACATTCCAGTCATTGAACGCGTGCGACATCAACACGGCGGCCTTCAAGGGCCCCAAGTCGTTCAGGTAGTCACGCCCGGCCCAGAACTCGTTGTAGTCACCCGTTATGCGGTCCTGGCCCTTGGCCATCTCCTGGTCACGGACATGGCAGTTGCAATAATCGCGGCGTGCCGGATTGCCACTGTGGATGAAATCATAGAGGTAGTCGATGTCCTCGCCCAAGTACCCGAACGGATGACGCACCAGTCCATTGGAGCGATAGTAGTGGTAGTACGACGTATTCGGCGAGATCGGTATGATCGCTTCGAGGCCGTCCACTCCCGTGGTCGCGGCGGCCAGCGGAATCGTCCCGTTGTAGGACGTGCCGGTCATGCCAACCTTCCCCGTCGACCAGAAAGCTCGGACCTCTTCATCGCCATCGGGCGTGGTGTACCCATGCGCGCGACCATTGAGCCAATCGACGACGGCTTTCGGTGCGAGTGACTCATTGTCACCACCGACCGTGGGGCATCCCTGTGAAAGTCCTGTCCCCGGCGACGAGGAGTGAACGACAATGAACCCGCGGGGAACCCATTCTTTCACATGGGATTTGGAGATCACGGGCCGTACGTTCTTGAGTTTGATCGGCGGGACACGCTTGCGTTTTTTCGGGATCGCACCAAGCTCCTGCCGCACATCCCAAAAATACTCACGCCCCTTGGACCCGGTCCCGGCAAAGTATGGACTTGAAACATAGATTACCGGTAGCTTGAGCCCCTCGGTCTCTGTCTGTCGTGGCCGTGTGACATCCACGTGCATGCGGTCCAGCTTGCCGTCCGCATCGGAATCGAATTCCGTCTCGACCCAAAGATCATGTTGAATCCACTGCCTGGAGTCCTCGAAAGCTGGAATAACCTGCGTCTCGCCATCCTTGATGACGGGCACGGTGAGTTCCGCCGAGTGTGATCGAGTGGCACCGACCACGACCAATAGCGCCACGATCGCGGCGTATGGGGAATGCGCTGAGTATCCGTTGTCAGACCGTACCATTCGTTTCGTCCTTAGAGGCTGCCACAAAACTGCCCGCGCGAAGCTTTTGCCCGCTTCTTCGGCGGACGTGGACATCCATCGTACATGCTTACAACGGAGTTTCGTGACGGGTTCCAAAACAAGGGGTTGGGGAGAACCATGCGCACAAGACGAGCATCCACGAGTGCTCGCGCAATGCCGGCACACGACAATCTTGCGGGAAAGCAACGTATGCTCTTCAATTTCAGCGCGCCACCAACGTGGGGATCGCGGATCGCCACCCGCTGTGGAGTTGGCGCGCCAGGTGCTTGATAACGGCCACGTTTGCCGGGAGATTCGCGATGTTCGTATTTTCTTCGGCGTCGATGTGGCGATCGTACAATTCGATGGCCGCGAGATCTCCGGCTGTTTTCTTGACGTCGTTCCAGTAACGCCACTCGACATAGTGATATCGATCCGTCACCATCGAGTAGCCCATGTATCGCTTGCCATCAGGTGACACGCGCGGTGTGCGATGAAACTGACTGAAGACCGCGGGTTTCCAGTCCCGGTCCGGGTTTCCTAACAGCGGCTTGAAACTGGTTCCTTCCATGTTGCTGGGAACGTCGATCTGGGCGACATCGCACAGCGTTGGATAAAGATCCACAAGCTCCACCAAGCGGTTACAACGGGCTCCGGCAGTCGACACTCCGGGCACGCGCACGAGCAGCGGCACGCGCGTGTCGATATCGTAGTTCGTCTGCTTGCACCAACTGCCGTGCTCGCCCAGTTTCCACCCGTGGTCACCCCACACGACAACGATCGTATTCTTGTCGAGTCTTAATTGCTCAAGCCCGCGCATGAGTCTCCCGAAACATGCATCGACGAAGCTGACCGATGCGTAATACCCATGTTTCAAACGCCGGGCGTCTTTTTCGGGTAACTTCGCGACCGACGGGTGCTTGACATACTCGAGGTCATAGCATCCTTTCAGCTCATAGGCCGAGTTCATGGCCATGACGGGCGAGTGTCGCGGCAGGAACGGATTGGTTGCCATCGAGATCTTATCGCGATCGTAGAGATCCCAGTATTTCTTGGGCGCGACAAACGGCAGGTGCGGTCGATAGTATCCAACCGCGAGAAAAAACGGCTGGCTCCGCTGCTTGAGACGCTGCATTGTCGCAAGTGCAAGTTCCGTTTGCGCACTATCGTAAAATTCACGGTCGGGTGCGTCGAAGGATTCGGTCGAGCGTCCATAAGCCCAGCCGCCGGCGTACGCGTTCGGATTCTTCGCCAAGCGTCGTTGTCGGACCTGGGCCAGCTCCTGGTTCAGCGCCGCGTCGTGATAGAAAGACTCCGGATCTCGATCGATCATATCGGGCGTCATGTACTTCCTCGGCCGCAGGTCCGGTTCGTCAAAGGAAACGCGGTCCGGCATGTGGTTGTGGAAGATCTTGCCCATCGAAACGGTGTAGTAACCGTACTTGTGAAAATGCTGTGGCAGTGTGACAACCTTCGGCAGATTGACACGGAATTTTCCCTTCAGGTCCCATACGCGTGTTGAGTCGGGTCTGAGTCCTGTCATTACGCTCGCACGCGACGGCGCGCACACGGCTGCCTGGCAAAAGGCTTGCATGAACGTCGTCGCGCTGGCGGAGAATTCATCAAAACAGGGCGTTTTGATCTCACGGTTACCATAACAGCCTAACTCCGGACGCAAGTCGTCGACAATCACGAAAAGAACATTGGGACGCTCCGCTGCCGTTGATGAGGCAATGGGCAAACAAATGCCCAGCATGCAACCAATGATCCAGACCGTTGCGGTGATTCGAAACATGCGGCTGATTGCTTCCCGGCTGTCGGTGCGGCGTGCCCCGAAAACGGCCCTCGAGATCGTCCGTACGTTTGGCTCCGTGGGAGTGATCATGGTTTCGCGGCCTTTCGAATTGGAGTAATGTCCAACAGAAACATGCTCAGGCCATGGGTCGCGGCGACCAGTGCGACGCGATCCCCGACAAAGAGGACGCGTTGAAACGTCTTGCCACCGTCCGTTGTCTTGTAAATGCCGCGCTCCCCACCGTCACGCATGCGTCCCATCGCGGCGATGTAAACCGTGTTCTTGTCGGTCGGATCGATGACGATCTTGCCAATGTGGGCACTTTCGTGAAGCCCCATGTTGGTCCATGTGACGCCACCGTCGACCGACTTGAACACGCCCGTGCCGGCGAACGATGTCCCCGATAGGTGCGTTTCGCCCGTCCCCACCCAGATCGTGTCGGGATCGCTCGGCGCGATCGTCAGGTCACCAATCGCGAACGTCGACTGGTGCCCAAAAATCGGCTGCCACGTCAGGCCGCCGTTTACGGTCTTCCATATTCCTCCGGCGCCGACGCCGGCGTAGATCGTTCCCAGGTCGCCACGCGGCGCGTCGATCGATTCGATGCGCCCCCCGGCGAACTTCGGCCCGAGGGTCTGCCACGGAAGATCCTTGAACGGAGAATTCTGGGCCATCGCCGCATGCTGTTGCCATGCCTCCAGACGCGCGGTCCCACCAATCCGAGCCGGTTGCGCCAGCACCGTGACGAGCGGTGTCATGAGCGCCAACGTGAAGGTAAAAGTTCGCACCACAAAATGAAAGATTCGGCATGGGGTCATCATTCGGCATGGATTCATCGTAGAGCAGCTTCTTCTTGGCATGGAGGATAATGGACCGCGACCATCCCAAGCTACCGTGACAACAGGCCGTTTGACAAGAGTACCGGAGGGTTTTATATTCTTGCCACTAAGTCTCGTGGAAAGTTCGCGCAAGAAACAAGGGCTGCGGAGATGAGCTCGAAATCCACCAACGAGCTGACCGTCTTCATTTCAGGTCGCGACTCGACATGCGGCGAGTGCCACGAACAGCTTGGACGCCGGGCGTGGATTACGCTCGCGGGTGAGCGTGGGGCGTTATGCCTGGCCTGCGCGGATTTGGACCACTTGGTTTTTCTTCCGGCAGGCGACGCGGCCTTGACGCGACGGTCAAAGAAGCACTCACGATTGTACGCGGTCGTGTTGAAATGGAGCCGGAGCAGGAAACGATACGAGCGGCAAGGTCTTCTCGTGGAAGAGGAGGCGCTGGCCAAGGCGGAAACAGAGTGTTTGGCGGACGCGGACGCACGGGAACGACGCAGCCAGCGTAACGCACTGCGCCGCGCCGAACTGGACCAAAAGTACGTCGCGCAATTCGCACAACGCACTCGCGAACTGTTTCCCGGCTGTCCGGCCGACCGCGAGCATGCCATCGCGGAATTCGCGTGCCGCAAGTACAGTGGGCGCGTTGGCCGAAGTGCGGCGGCAAAACGACTTGATGAAGAGGCGGTCCGATTGGCCGTTGTCGCACATGTGCGTCACGTGGAAACTGACTACGACGTGTTGCTTGTCAACGGCGCGGATCGCGACGATGCGCGGCAACAAGTGTGGCCGCGAATCGAACAAGTGTTGGCGGATTGGCAGCGATGATCCACCACCTTGTTCTGGCACGATGACCAATGTTGTTTGCGCACTGTCCGAGCGTGACTCCGGGAGGCGTTCCTTCTGCGTCCAAACGGTTTTCCACCGAGGCAAGCTCGGTGGCGAGGGAAGGCGTGTGTGCGAGGGACGCGTGAGGGATTCCTTCTACGTCTAAACGGTTTTCCACCGAGGCAAGC
>CAZSOG010000360.1:0-5868 GCA_964607555.1 uncultured Pirellulaceae bacterium
GCCGTCGCCGGCGAAACACATTCCACGTTCCTTTACACGTCGGCGGCCGAGTTCGTCGAGATGTTCGTCGGCGTCGGCGCGGCACGCGTCCGAGATACGTTTGAAAAGGCCGCCGCACAGCAGCCGGCGGTTGTCTTTATCGACGAACTGGACGCCGTGGGCGGCCGCCGTGGATCCGGGATCGGAACGATGCACCAGGAACGCGAGCAGACACTGAATCAACTCCTCGTGCTGATGGACGGTCTTGAACAGCACGAGCAACTCGTGGTGATGGCGGCTACCAACCGACCGGATATTCTCGATCCCGCCCTGCTGCGGCGCGGCCGTTTTGACCGCCTGCTGCGACTGGAGCCGCCCAAATTCGATGCGCGGATCGATATCCTGAGAATCCACGTGCGCGACAAACCACTCGACTCAACCGTTTCGTTGGAGCGGATCGCGAAACGAACCGAAGGTTTCACGGGGGCCGATCTGGAAGCGCTGACCAACGACGCCGCGCTGCTCGCGGTACGTCGGACTCGCACTGACACGACACGCACTGGCGCTTCCGTCTTGCTGACAATGGACGACTTCGATCAAGCGATCCATGCCATGCGCAAGTCGGACCGACAATTCGATCGCCTTGACTCGCTGATGGTGGAATCCGTGTCACAGTTCGCCGAACCGACCGGGCGCGTCATGGCACGCGTGACGCTCACCACGGGAACCAGCGTCGAGGGTGAAGTTCTGTGGATGAACGCCAAACATGTGAAGCTACACGCGGCCGATGGCTCGGATGTCATTATCGCCAAGGAGTTAGCAGAACGTATTGTCCCCCTGGAGGGTACCGAGCCGGCGCCGCGACAGGACTTTTCACCAGATCGCTGGGCCGAACGGGACCTGGAAGCTGGTTGAACCATTGTGTGGGATTTGCCGGTTTCCATTCTGTTCCCGCGTGAACGAGCGTCAAACTGAGAGTGGTGCACAGGTCGGTCGTCCGTGCGGATCGTTGGCGGTGACGTTTGGAAGCCGCGATGTGCTCCGGCAATGACCCTCCAATTGACGGGATGCCTTTACTTTGACCCTGGGTCGAGAAACCATGCCGATACCTGATTTTATTCTGGAACGTGCGGCGATTTTTGTTCCACTCGTGCTCTCCCTGACCGTACACGAATGGGCCCATGCATGGACCGCGTGGCGGTTGGGTGACGACACGGCGAAGATGCTGGGTCGTGTCTCGCTGAACCCGATGGACCATATCGATCCGATCGGTACAGTCCTGTTGCCCCTGCTGGGCGTGCCGTTCGGTTGGGCCAAGCCGGTCCCGGTGAACTCGGTCCGTTTTCGCACGGGCATCAGCATGCCGATGGGGATGCTCCTCACGGCCGTTGCGGGCCCCATTGCCAATCTGCTTCTCGCCGTCGGCAGCACGGCGGCCGTGGCCGGCCTTGTTCTGTTCGCCAACAGTGGCATGCTGAGCAGCTTCGCGCCCCACACCGCGGACACTCTTTATCAACTGTTCTACTACATGGTCATTGTCAATATCCTGCTTGCGTGTTTCAATTTATTGCCGATCCCGCCGTTGGATGGCAGCCGCATCGCCGACGCCCTGATGCCCGGTTCGCTGCGCCCACTCTGGAGTCAATTCACCGCAGTCGGCCCTTTGGTTCTCGTGGCTCTGTTTGTTGGGCCGGTCCTGTTGGGCGTGAACGTTTTTGCATGGCCACTGCACTGGATCAACGAATGGATCGTCTGGTTGCAGCCGGTTGGCTGAAGGGAGATCGATGGCTTTTCAGCGAGACGCCCCGCGCTTCATCGTCGTGGTGGATGTGTGTCACGATAGTGGTTTCGTGGAAGTGGTGTGCAAGGTGGCGTAGCGGGTGATTTTCATGTCGTTTGCATTCTGGAAGAAAACGGTGCGTGGTCTCCTGCGGATCATGGTGGGAGTACCGATTGTCAGCATGTTGCTTGTTGGTTTTCTTTTCGCCGTCTTGAGCGTAACGTGGACGGGCCGGTCTGTCGGCCTGGGGGTGACTCTGGTCGGTGGCATCTTCTATTGCACGATCGGGTCCTGGAATCGTGACTGGTTCCGACGCCGCCGCAGGTTTTTTTACACAATTTCAATCCCGCTCGGCCTGGTGCTGTTGTTGCCACCCGCTCTTAGGGCACCTGACAGAGGCCGGAACCACCACTGCGCGTGGAGTTCTTTCCTTGACAACAAGGGCACATTTCACCAATTCTCACCCTGGAATGTCATCCCTGAGATTGATCAGATCGCGGTCACGACGGCGCTGCTCCCGCTCGGTGATCCGTACGTTGATCTTGCGCAGGGCAGAAGGATCCGGGCGCTCAACACAACCCTCTATCGGCACCTCGAAGCAGATTCCGATTTCCATGCGCTTGGATCGGTCATGGGTACCGCCTACCGGCAGCTGGTGCATTTGAATTTCCGTACCGGGCATTACTACGTGTTCTTGCCCGACGGAGCGCGTGGGCAACGGCTTCCTTGCATTGTTTTTCTGCATGGCTTGGGAGGTAATCGCAAAGTCTATCTGTGGATCATGTCACGCGTGTCAACACGGTGCGCGTGTGCCGTGGTTGCACCTTCTTTTGGGATGGGGAACTGGGACCGATCTGACAGTGCCCGGTTCGTCGTCGATGTCACGAAACAGGCGCTCGTGACGCTGCCGGTGGATCCCCAACGCGTGTTCCTGGCCGGCTACTCGAACGGAGCGATGGGGGTAACACGCGCCGCAATCGAACAACCGGACCTCTTTGGCGGACTCATCTATATTTCGCCAGTGACCGAAGACCAGTATTTTACGACGCCCGAGTTTCTGGCGCCCTATCGGCAGCGTGAGATTCTGTTTCTCCATGGCGCCGACGATCGCCGCATCCCGCGCACGATGGTCAACCAGACTGTCGCGACGCTGCGGGGCTACCACTGCAACGTCCGAATCCGAGTCTTTGATGCCGAAGATCACTACCTGCTCCTCTCTCGACCGGAGGCGATTGTCGACGAAATCGCGGACTACGTGATGCGAAATTAGTCGTCCCGACTGGGGTCAGATCCTGTTTTCTGTTTTCCCAAAGAGCAAACGACATGGGTAATCTCTCGAAAACCGGAAACAGGATCCGACCCCCGCGACGCTTCGCCGCGTCATATCGAGTTCGGCGCGCGGCGAAAGCCGCTGTCCAAGCTGTTCACCCCATCTAGCCGGCGGTCCGGACGAATGTGGCGGCGTTCGAAGATCGGACGCAAATCACTCGTCCTGTTATCGTTCTTCTGCCTACGCCAGGAGCGCGGCCTCGATGGTAAGTCCGGGACCGAAGCCGAGCAACACACAGGGTCGGGGAGCGTTGTGCCGGCACAGATGATCCAGAATGAACAACACCGTTGGCGAGGACATGTTACCGTAATTGGCGAGCACGTGGCGGGACGGTGCCAGCTGGTCCGGCGTCAGTCCGATCGCGTCGCCGCAGGCGTGCAGAATTCGTGGGCCGCCGGGGTGAATCGCCCATGCACCAATTTGCTCGGTCGATAGATCTTGCGCCGCAAGCCAACGCCCCAGCCAGGGCCGGAGTTCGTGACGAATGACATCGGGAATCCGCGGCGACAGCGCCATCTCGAATCCGTTATCTCCGACGCGCCATTGCATCAGTGATGCCGAGTTGGAAAGAACCATCGAGCCAGACGCAAGCAATTGACCGACAGGAGTAGTTGCCGTGTCGTGGCTCCTGTTTCCCTGGGCGATGACGGCAGCCGCTCCGTCCGCAAACAGCGAGTTGGCCACGACCTGCTCGGGCCCCCAACCATATCGTTGATGGAGACTGCATAATTCGACCGCGCACAGCAGGACACAGGTCTTGGAATCGGCGTCCGCAAAGGCTTTTGCGACGCGGAGGCCGTTCAACGCCGCATGGCATCCCATGAATCCAATATGCGTTCGCGCGGTTGTCGCGGCTAAGCCGAGATCATGAACGAGCGTCAGGTCAAAGCCTGGCGCGCGGAAGCCCGTGCACGAGACCGTGATCAAATGAGTGATTTCCGCGGCGTTCACTTGCGCGCGCGTCAAGGCGTTCTCGGCGGCGGCGCGCGCCAGTGGGCCGGCGGCGATTTCATACCGGGACATACGCGCGCCAGTGGTTGGCCCTCGATCCGCTCGGCTGCGTACCGGGACAAAGAAGGACTGCTGCGGCGGCACCGAATTGCTGGACGAGGTCAAGACCACACTGTGTCGGATCTTGACCCCCGAACGGCGATACAAGGATGTCATTACCTTGTCATGCCCATCCACTTGGTCACTGAACTGTCGCGCGAGCATCGCGGCATGTTCCTGAGTGATGTGGTGCTGCGGAACGGCCGTGCCAATGCCGATGATGTGCAAACTCATCCGATAAGTCCTTTGTTTTCGATCCGGGCAACCGATTGCCGGCGCGTATCCGGGCACCTGTCCGCGGGATTGGACATGACTTGACATGGGGGATTCACGCCGGGGCTGGTGGGGACGCGTCGCCACTGAAGAACGAATCGTTGCGGCCAATGCCGGGTGACATGTGCCTCCTCGAGCCCGCTGTCGCGCGCCAATTGGCGGACTTCCGTTCGCGAGAATGCGGCCGCGACCGAAAGGATCGCGTCAGTACGAACGACGGGTGACCGCGTCAGGATTGGAGGGCCAACCCAGGCAAGTGCATAGCCTGGCCGCGTCCGTAGTAAATCACTCACCAAGACCAGCTGGCGGCTCGCCGCCGCCATTTTACGTAGCAGCAGCACCGCATCGTGCGTGCTGAGATGGTGCAGAAACAACGAGCTCGTCAGGATGTCATAATCGTTGGGCAGCGGATCACGCAACGCGTCAAGTTGAAAGTAATTGACGCGCCTGGCTGGACCGAGTGCGTCGCAGTGTCGAGCGTGGCGAATGGCGATCGCGCTCTTATCGCACGCGGCCACCTGCAGAGCCAGTCCGTGACGCTGCGCTTTGCGTGCCAGAGCGCGGGCCACGTCACCTCCTCCCGACGCGATGTCCAAGACCCTCACGGGGAGCGGGTTCTGTTGGTTCGCCAAATCGCGAATCGCCGGCCAGAACACCATGTTGGCACGCGTGACGCGATTGATGCGGGCCAGTGCCCGCAGTGCCGCCGTGTGCAGGCCGGCGTCCAAATCGGGCGCATCCATAAGTTCGAGCTGGGGGCGGCGATGACGAAGTGAGGCGAAGAACGAAGACATTATCTCGTGACACTCCCCGAAGCGATCCCATCCCAGGCATCGTGACACACCGACGTCAAACGGGGCCGGCATGCCGCACGGTGCTCGGCGACGAGTAATTCCAAAACTCCAAAATAGAAGCGTCTTGACCGGACCAACGTGAATTGTCGCTGCTGGAAACAGCGGCGCAAAGCCGTCCGATTCGGGAAGCGCGCCAGACTTTCGGCAATGTAGGCGTACACATCCGAGTTACCGTGGACGAGCAATCCCCACAGGCTGCCCCACGCCTTGAGCATCAAATACTCGGCCGACGCGAGCCAACGGGCGGACGGTCTCGAGAAGTCGAGAAAGGCCGCCACTCCACCCGGCTTCAGAATGCGGCTGACCTCGTCGAGAACCTGGTCGAGGTCCGCCGCGTTTCGCAGGGCATAGCTGCCCGTTACGACGTCGACCGTGCCGCTCGTCATGCCCGTCTGGCCCATGTCGCCACGTCGGAAACGCAGATTCCCAGGCGGATGTCGATCCCTGGCGATGCGCAACATCCGTTCCGTGAGGTCCATGCCCAGCACCGTGCCGCGCGGGTACTTACGCGCCAGCAGATAACTCACATCACCAGTGCCACATGCCAAATCGACACAGACCGGCGCTTCCCAATCCGGTAATGCTGCAACCAGATGCCTTTT
>CAZSOG010000361.1:0-5864 GCA_964607555.1 uncultured Pirellulaceae bacterium
ATATCGAGCGATTCGGGTGGTGGCTCGGAAATGAACGTCTCAACACCCATCTTTCGACCGAACTCGAAGACCTTGCGACACCCGGCCTCGTCACTGGGAATTGCCGCGTAGAAACATGTCGGCATCCGAATGCCCGCCGCGTCCATCTTGAGCCGCACTTGGGTCAGTTCGTCATCCGTCAGATTACAATCGAAGTTCTTGGGAATCTCCTTGCTCACTTTTTGGAAGCTCAGTCCGCCCAGGTACATCAGCCCAAGTTGTTGTGTCTTTTCGATGGTCTCGAACAATGTGAACTCGTGCAATCCCCAGGCGGTGAGTCCCAGTCTCCAGCCAAGTTTCTCGCGTGCCAGGACCGCGGGGCTCAGTTTATTGCTCGGCGTTGTCGAGCCGGGCAAATCGCCCATGATGAACTGGATCGCGCCGAGATAAAACTCCAGGATCCGGCGGTTCATGAAGTCGCGTGGACTGTGGCCAATCGTGCAATAGACGACGCGTCCCCGGCCGTAGTTGCGTGTCCACGCAAGCGCGTAGTCGTTGTCGGCCCGTTCGATGCCCGGACGCGTGCCTTTCGGCGGGAGTTTTATCTTGGTCGTGTCGATGCTGAACAACACGCGTAGCAGGTCACGGGAATAGGGTTCGTGCACACGAAAAAACTCGCTGACATGTTCGAAGCCATGTCCGCCGAACGGCCGGTTGAGCGGATGGTCCGGGGAGTCCAGTTTGATAAAGACATGCTCGTCCTGGCTCAGATGTGCCGCGCCGCGCGCGCCGAGCATGTAGCCAAACTCGGGCCAAGTCTCCTTCGCCCCTTTGCGAAAATCGGTGAAGGCAACCGAGGTGCCATGGATACCGAGCAGCCCACCGCCGGCAAGCACGAACTCCAACAGGTTCTGCCGTAGCCCCGGATCGGTGAACAAGTTGCCCACGGTGTTGTTCAGGCAAACCGCATCGAACTTCTTGAGATTGTCTTTCTGAAACACGGCCGGGTCATGGGACACAACCGTTGTGAAAGCGCCGGTGGTCGCGCCCATGCGCGTGAAGGCATAGTTCGCGTAAGCAATGGAGCGGTGCCCGCCGTAATCGACATTGCCGTCGTAGATCAAGAGTCGACGTGGTTCCTCGACCGACGCGGGCGCCGACGACGGAAGGGCGTTATCTACTTGCTTCTTGGCATCGTCCGTGAGCGGCAGATACGGCTGCTGAGCGTCCGCCGTCACGATTGCAGAAAGTAAACAGGTAATGATCAACAGTGATTGAATGGTGCGCTGCATCGGTTCGTTCCTCGTCTTCGTTAAATGCCGGCGGATCAATGCCCAGACGTAACCGGTCACGGCCTCTTGGTTCTTAATCTGTAACCGTTCACGGTTCGTAAGACATCGAACCGCGGATGAACGCTGATAATCGCAGAAGAGAGTTGTTTTCCTTCTTCGTATCGGATGTAATCACGATCGCTTGTTCGATTTCGCGAATTACACTACGGATTGCCTTATCCGCGTTGATCTGCGGTTTTCAGCTTTCCGGGTCGTGAACAGTTACCTAATTTCTCATTTCCCATTCCCACGACATGTGGTCTCCCAAAACGCGCACCTTACACGCTCCACGGTTCACGTGCTGCACGGGCGCGCAGCGCGTTGGCCTCCCGGTCATCCTGGAACTCTTCCTTGACGGGATCCCACTTGAGCGCCCTGCCGGTCCACAGGGCGATACAGCCAAGATGGGCCAGTATCGTGGAACACGCGCCGATCGCGACGTCCGCGCGCGGCCGACGCCGTGTTCGGACGCACTCAAGCCAATCGCGGTGGTTGCCCTCAACGGAATGTGTCTTCGCAAAACGGTTTTCGAAAAGGTTCGTCGGGTAACACGCGAACGTGCCAAACCGTGCGGTGTAGATCCAACCTTTGTCACCGACGAACAGGACGCCAAAGTTGGTAATGGGCGTGCGTACATCCCATCCGGGTGGAATGAAGTGTTTGCCTTTTTGCAGCGTTGTCGCGCAGACAATGTGCGTGTCGTCGGCATACCGGAACGTGAGCGACGGTGCCCCATTGACTCCGGGCGGCGTGATCTCGACCGGACCATCGCCGTCTTTGCCCAGTCCCGCATGGGCCGAGTCGAGATTATGAACCAAGCCGGACGTCATTCCGCCGGCGCCGAACGCTCGATTGCAACTCCAGGGCACCACGTTCTTGGGCGGACCGGTCTGGTGATACCGATAGTTGTAGGGATACTCGGGGCATGGTCCGAGCCACATGTCCCAGTCCAGCCCGTCCGGGAGCGGCTGGGCAGGCAGGTTCAGGTACGAACTCACGCCGCTGCTGGACACATAGGCGAGTTTCACTTCGCCGATCCGGCCGGCGCGGACCAACTCGAATGCCTTCCGATATTCCGGGCAATTGCGCTGTTGCAGCCCGGTCTGAAACACGCGGTTGTGTCGCCGGATGGTCCTTACCATCGTGCGTGCCTGGCGAATCGTCAACGAAACCGGTTTTTCACAGTAGATGTCTTTGCCGGCGCGTGCGGCACGCACGCAAATGGCCGGATGCCAGCGTTCCCCGGTGACGATGATCACCGCGTCGATGTCATCTCGTGCCAGCAGATCGCGGAAGTCGGTGTACATTTTGAACCCGCGAAAAGAGCCGCTCGGTTGTCTTGCGCCATAGGCGCTCACAAGCGCGTCGCGCGCGGCATTGCGCCGCCACGGATCGACGTCACTCACCGCCACCATCTGCACATCCGGGTACTTCGTGAAGATGCGAAAATGACCGCCCCCCATTCTCCCCACGCCGATCGAACCGATGGCAATTCGATTGCTCGGCGCGACGGAACCGTCCTTCCCCAAGGCACTGCCGGGGACCACCCATGGAGCGGCGACGGCGCCGACCGCCGCCGCGGTTCGCGTGAGCATCTTCCGCCGCGTAAAACGGGCCGCGTGTCTGTATGTCATGGTCTTGTTTTCTCTCCCGGTTTCTTCTTACGTAGCCGTTCACGGCACCTGCTATCAAAGAACACTAATCTCCACTGATCAACACTAATGATACCGCCCTGGAAAGTCTGCAATCCGCAACGTAAATCCGGCAGGTCGTGGAAAAGTCGAAGGCATTTCAAGATGATGTTTTCCGGTATTAGCGCGTATTAGCGTCAATTAGTGTTCTATTTCTTCTGGTCCGTGAGCGGTTTCTTTTTACGAGCCTTGATATCGCGGAGCACTTTCGGGATCTGTTGGATGGTTGCCGGGTCATTCGTCAAGGGCCGAATCTTCTCCAGTGCCGCGGCCGCGCGCTCGGGGTCTGTTTGACTCAGCCCTTTGGCAACGCTGAAGACGGCGGGCACGACCGTGTTTTTCAAAGCAGGATCATCCAGCAATGATAGAAGCAGTTCCAGCGATGCAGGCGTACGGACGGCGCCCAGCCGAGTCACAATAAGCTGCCGGTCCTCGGTGCGCGCCGCCATTTGCAGGGCGGACTCGAGCTTTTGAAACGCTTGCGCCGGCGGAAACGCCCCCGGCAACGAGACCACTCGCGCAAACGCGCGGAGCGCCCAGACGCGATATGAAGCCACCTTGCTTGTCTTCGCGATATCGAACAGTTCATCGGCCACGGTCGCATCCGGCCAGTTGGCCAGCGCGCGATACCCCGCATCGCGGACCGCCGAATCCTTGCTCCGCATCGCGGCATGGACGGCGACCAACGATTCGGCGCCGCCCAATCGCGCCAATGATGGCAAGATCGCACATTGGCCCGAGGCGTCGGTTTTTTGAAACGCCCGCAGCAGCGGCGCCGCCCGCCCCGCCGGTTCGGCCACCTTCTGGCAGGCCATCCAAACGGCACGACCGGCCGCTTCACGCTCCGCGCCCGGCGCGGTCCCGCACAACAAGGCGACCAACGTATCGACATCCTTGGCGGTCGCCATGATCGCCAACGCCTTGAATGCCTCAAGTCGAGTCGCTTGATTTGACGCGTGCGCCGCATGCAGAAAAGCCGGGATGAACGCGGGTGAACGGCGCTCAAGTGCACAGCGCACGAGGATCGGGCTGGGGTCCTTGTCGGCCGTTATCAGGGAGATGATCGCCTGATTGGTTTCCGCCGCGGTCATGAGACAGAGCGTCTTGAATGCGGCATCGCGGACCGTGGGATCGGTGGCCGCGATCGCGACGTCCGCAATCGTCGTGACGTCCGCGGCTGTTCCGGATGTTGTCAGTGCCTGCAGGGCGATCGTGCGCAGTTGAACGTCCCCTTGACGCACTGATTCGAGCGCCGCGGCCCGCACGGCCGGATGACATCGATTTTTCAAACTCGCCAGCGCGGCGATTTTGCCCGCGTTCGGTAGCGTCGCAACGGCCGCCGCGATTCTCTCGATCGCCGCCGGCTCTTTGAGTGTCAGTACACAGTCGGCGGCGACCGCCCGCTTCCACGGTTGTTCCGAACTCAAGCCCGAGACGATCACTGCCAATGATTCGGCGGGCTTTGCGGCAATGAGCCCTCGAAACGCGGCCGCGCGAACACGCCCAGATCGCGCTGCTTGCAGTGACTGATAAACCGCGGCCGCGGCCGGGTAGTCACGCCGTTGACAGAGCGATTCCGCCGCTTCAAGCCGTGCGTCGACGACGACGGACCGTAGCGCGTCGGGTGCCTGGGCGGAAAATGCGGTGAGTGCCTGTGCGGCGGGCGCCGTTCCGATCCGGCCCAAGGCGACCACCGCGACCTCGCGAATTTCCGGATCCTCTCCGCCAAGCAGTTCCGCTATGGGCTGGACCGCGTCGGTGTCGGCGAGTCTTCCCAGCGAAATGACAACGCCCAGCTTCTCACGCCCACTGGTCTTCGGCAACGCCGCCCGCAGCAATTGCCGCGCTGTGACGCCGCCGATCCCCTCCATAGCATAGCGCGCCATGTGTGCCAATCGCGCGTTTGTCAACAGTTGGGCCAACGCCGGTAGTGAAGCGTCCGTGCCGACCAACGTCAATTGGCGGCACGCGTACTGCTTCGCCAGATCCGTGGCGTCGCCGCGCAGCACGCTGATGAAACGAAGCTCGAGGTCCGTACGGACTTTCGCGTCGGAATGGGCATGCGTGATCGCCCGCTCGATCGGGGCGAAGACGCCGAGATCCTGGCCTTGTTTCAGCGTGACCAACGTCTGAAACGCCCCGTCCAGCGCCGGGTCCGCGGCCGAAATGGACACCGTCAATATCGCATGGATCACCAACACAACGATCACACATAGGCACCGTCTCGCCGCCGCCGTGATGAGCGGCGCCTCCGAACACGCGTCAATATCTGAGCCACGAAGTGGCGCGCCGGGATCCGAGCGTCGGCCGACAACAGTCGGTTGAAGTCGCAAACACATTCTGGTGATATCCAAGGTTGAGCGATGAACGTGGCATGAAGGACACGCAAACAGCGTCGGGGAACCATCATGAACCTACCGGATCGCGATGCCCACGTCAACAAATGGCGGCGGTCTTTCATATTCTTGCCAAATGATATTCTTGCCACCCTCTCTTCGCACGCCGCGGTACGACCCAGGATGCGCCAAGAAGATCTGGCAAGAATACTAGATGGCAAGAAAATATGGAGGATTGCTTCAATCGAGTGAATGCTCGTGAAAATCTGCCAGGACTCCAGGGCCGGTGCCCTTCCCTGGTTTCGAGAGGCGGTCACAAAACTGTTTGTGTGGCGCGGTTGACCGCTTCTTCGACGGACGTGGACGTTCATCGTACGTGTTTGAAACTTAGAAGCTGTCACAAAACCCCATTGAAATAGGAAACAAACCACGAGGAAGGAGACTGGAGGCTGAAGGGTTTGCGGCGTAAGGGCTCGGGAAAAACATGCGCGCACGGTGCGCGCATATTACCACCTGAGAATCTAACG
>CAZSOG010000362.1:0-5849 GCA_964607555.1 uncultured Pirellulaceae bacterium
CTGGAACGTGTGTCTTGCGGTTTGCCTGGCCGGACATTGGATCGTGGCGTGCCGGCGGGTGATCGCGGGAGCGAGGATGGCGCGGCCGGTCGCCGCGCGCCAACCGTGGGGCCACCATTGAGTTGATCAATGAGTTGTGCCATTTGATCCAGGTCGTCCAGATAGCACAACCTCACCAAGGCAATTTCCAAGAGGACACGTGGTTGTGTGCTATGGCGCATGCGAACACACGCTTGGTCGAGAATCTGGGACATTGCGAGAATCGTCTCGAGTCCCAGTTCGGACGCGGCCTCTTCCAACGCGGCTTGATCGTCGCCCGCCACGTTGCGCAGCAGATCGGCATTACAGCCCACCGACACCGCCATCATGTCGCGGAAATACTCGAGGAACTGTTCCGCCAGTTGACCACAGTCAACACCTTCCGCCACCGCGTCGTCCAGCGCGCGCAGTGCGGCCGCCGCGTCACGCCGCACCAGGCAGTCGGCCAGTGCCGCCAAACGGCCGGATCGCGCCGTGCCCAGCATCTCGTGCACGTCGTGCATTTCAATCGTACCGTCACAGTAGGCGAGCAACTGTTCCAACAACGATTGGCTATCGCGCAACGATCCCTCGGCACGGCGGGCCAAGAGCCGCAGCGCATCGGGGGTCGCTTCACGCTGTTCCGCCGCCACGATGAACCGCAGACGCTCGACAATTTCCGTCGTCTCGACGGGCGCGAAATCAAACCGTTGACACCGTGAAAGGACCGTGATCGGAATCTTCTGCGGATCGGTCGTGCAAAAAATGAACTTGACGTGCTCCGGCGGCTCCTCAAGTGTCTTCAGCAGGGCATTGAAGGCCGCCGTGGTCAACATGTGAACTTCGTCGATGATGTAAATTTTGTAGCGCGCACGACTCGGGCGGACGTTCGCGTTGGCACGCAACTGCCGAATTTCGTCGATGCCCCGATTGCTGGCGCCGTCGATTTCAATGACATCAACATCCTCACCGGCATCGATCGCCTGGCAAATCTCCAACTCATTGTCGGGCTCAACCGTTGGCCCGCCCGGCGCATTCAAGGCTTTCGCGAAAATCCGCGCCGTTGATGTCTTGCCCACGCCGCGCGCGCCGGTGAAAAGATACGCGTGCCCGACACGCCCTGTCTCGATCGCGTTGATCAGCCCACGCGTGATGTGCTGCTGACCGACCAGTTGGCTAAACGTCTTGGGGCGATAACGACGCGCCACGACCACGTACGAATCGGACCCGGCCGCGCCGCGATCCGGGCCGTCCATACGGGATGTTGGGGAAGAAGTGAGCTTCGACGAAACGTCCGATGACATGATCCAGCAAGCCTCCGCTGCCGCCTCGCGGCATGACATGCGGGCAACCAGCGAGGCTCGGTCCAAAAATCTTCTGCCTTCCAATGGCCCCCGCACAAGGGTACCCCGCTTAGGGCTGCTCCTGTTACGGCCTGACCCGGTTCACGGCTCCCCCTTGCGAGAGCCATTGGAAGGCAGTCGACACCGACAACCTACCCCTACAGTTGTACGCGGTGCACGCCCAGCGGTCAAAGGGGGGCACGAACGAATGGCGTTATCATTGGTTTCAGGACCACTTAACTTCAAGCGGCGCTGGCAGTTGTATTGAATTCGCAGACCCTAGAATTTGCCAAACTGCCAGATGCAACATGCAGATTAAATGGGCAATTGTCGGGCGTCTGCGATTCGCAAGAACATAAGAGAACGTTCCATAATCGAGCAAATGCCCGTGAGCGGTAACCGTTCGACTTCCGCCGCTCGGTCCGATTCCTGGTCCGCGTCGGCTCGTGTACGATAGCGAGCACAGCGGGCGTAACTCGATCATCCAAGCCAACTTCGAGTAACTAACGGGAACATGACCGAGGGGAAGATTGCGCGCTCGGGGGCGGTGAGATGCCGGTACGAGAAGGGCGTTTAGGACGCGGTGCGGAGGGGGGACGGTTGTCCGAGTACAAACAAGAAGAAACGCGAAGGACGCGGAAAACGCCGTGGATTGGGCGGCTGATCACAGGCCGTCATCGTGTGACCACCTTTTTCCGATTGTTCCGTTTTTTTGACAGGGTGAACCGATGGATCTGAACCAACGCGCGCTGCGGAGCTGTCTTCCATTGCTCGAGGACCCCGGTCGATTTCGGGCCACGGTCGTGAACGACGCAAGTGGGACTCGTATTGTCGACTGCGGAGTCCATGCGGAAGGAGGACTGGCTGCCGGAATCTGCCTGGCGGAAACTTGCATGGCGGGGCTCGGACGCATAACGATGGAATCGGGTGACCGCACGATCTGGTCGGGACCGTGGATTTCGGTTTCCACGGACCATCCGGTGGCCGCCTGCATGGCCGCGCAATACGCCGGCTGGCGCATTGCGGACAACGACTATTTCGCGATGGGTTCCGGTCCGATGCGTGCCGCGGCCGGTCACGAGGATTTATTCGACCGGATCGGCATGCGCGAGCGCCCGGCGGCGGCGGTCGGTGTGTTGGAGTGCGCGGAGTATCCACCCGAGACAGTTTGTCGGCAAGTTGCCGGCCAGTGCGGAGTTTCCCCCCTGGACCTGCTGCTGCTCGTGGCGCGAACGGCGAGTACCGCCGGCTGCCTGCAAGTCGTGGCCCGGTCGATTGAAACGGCGCTGCACCAGTTGTTGGAGCTGGACTTCGACTTGCTGCGCGTGGTTTCGGGTTGGGGGGTGGCACCCCTGCCACCCGTCGCTCGAGATGACCTGGCGGCGATCGGGCGCACGAACGACGCGATCCTCTACGGAACGCACGTTACTTTGTGGGTACATGGAGACGATGACTCGCTCGAAAAGGTCGGGGCACGGATCCCGAGTACCGCCTCGCCCGATCACGGCCAACCGTTTGCCGCCATTTTTCAGGCGTACGATCACGATTTCTACCGCATTGACCCATCTCTGTTCAGTCCAGCGCGAATCCAATTGATCAATGTTGACACGGGACGATCGATGCAGTTCGGGCACTTCGAGCCGGACGTGTTGCGGCGGTCTTTCTCTGGTTGAACTTTTTTCGGCACGAGTGTCCCGCCATGCATCTTCTGATCCTGGGTTCACCCAACAACTGGTACGTGCAAGATTTGCGGCGTGCTGCCGCGCGCCATCACGTTGACGTCCTCGGCTTTGAACAGTTGGATGCCTGGGTCGGCGATCACCCTGGTGGGGCGCGGGAAACCGGGCGCTTAGCGCCGGCACGCTGGGATGGCGTGCTCGTGCGAAGCATGCCGCGCGGGTCGCTCGAACAGGTGATTTTCCGCATGGATCTACTCGGCCAATGGGCTCGTGCCGGGGTCGTTGTCGTGAACGCGGCGCGCGCGATGGAAATCGCAATTGACAAATATCTGGCGCTTCAGCGGCTTGCCAGGCAGGGCATGCTGGTGCCGAGAACCTACGTCGGCCAATCGTGGCGTCAGGCGCTGTCCGCATTCGACCAGCTTGACCGCGACGTGGTCGTGAAGCCGCTGTTTGGGAGCGAGGGGCGGGGTATCACGCGCGTCTCCGACAGGGCGCTTGCGGAGCGCGCGTTCAAGATGCTCGAACAGCTGGGCGCCGTCATTTACATGCAAGAGTTCATCGTCCACGATCACCAGGACATCCGCCTGTTCGTGCTGGGCCGGCAGGTGTGGGGCATGCGCCGCGAGAATCGATCGGATTGGCGTGCCAACGTCAGTCGGGGCGCCGTCGTTGAACGGATCGAGGTGACACCGTCGCTCGGTGCTTTGGCCGAGCATGCCGCGCGCTGTGTCGGCGCGGAAGTCGCCGGCGTCGATGTGCTGATCGATCGGCACGGTTGCCCCGTGATCATCGAAGTGAATGCGGTACCCGGGTGGCGGGCCTTGGCGCGTGTCGCGGCGGTGGACGTGGCGGGGGAGATCGTCCAGTACGTCGAGATGCGTCACGCCGCGCGGCGACCGTGATATGGCCCGCGCGACACGGTCATGCCCGTGGCAATTGGTCGTGCAATCACGTATGATTCGTTCAGGTTGCGTGCCGGCGCACGCGTGGACGGCGATTTCCCGGAAACACGGTGCGGATCAATCAACCAGCGCGACAAGGAGTTCGTCGATGAACCACGGGAACAGCGCGGGCGACTCGGTGAACGTGGCGACGCGGCTCAACGCGTTCGCGCGGCGGATGCCGGACCGGATGGCGATTGCCGAACCACGAGGTTGCGATGCGGCGGGAAAGCGGACCTACCGGCAGTTGACGTTTCGCCAGCTGGATGATGACAGTTCACTGCTGGCCGATGGACTGCGCGCGATCGGCGCCCGTCCGGGGATGCGACTCGTCTTGATGGTTCGGCCGGGAATCGATTTCATCTCCCTGGTCTTCGCGATGTTCAAGGCGGGGGTCGTTACGGTCTTGATCGACCCCGGCATGGGGCGACGCGGCATGGTGCGTTGCCTGCAAACGATCGATCCTGAGGGGTTCGTCGCGATCCCGTTGGTCCACGGCCTGCGCGTCCTGCTGCGACGGCGTTTCCCGCGTGCCCATCTCAATGTCACGGCGGGGAGTCGTTGGTTTTGGGGTGGCGCGACACTGCGGCAGCTGCGCGCTCGATCATTGTCCGATGCGTGCATCCAGCCGGTGCGCGCGGATGATCCCGCCGCCATCATCTTCACCACGGGCAGCACGGGGCCGCCGAAAGGCGTGTTGTACCGCCATGGAAACTTCTTCCACCAGGCACGCCAGATTCAGGAACGTTACAGTATCGAGCCGGGTGAAATCGATGTTCCCGGATTCCCTCTGTTTGCCCTGTTCAACTGCGCGATGGGCGTGTCCACGGTGATTCCGGACATGGATCCCACTCGGCCCGCCGACGTGGATCCGCGCAACATCGTCGCCGCAATTCATGATTGGCAAGCCACGCAATCGTTTGCGTCGCCCGCGCTCTGGAACGTGGTCGGACAGTATTGCGAAACCCATCAGGCCCGCCTGCCGACGTTGCGCCGCGTGCTGTCGGCCGGCGCGCCAGTGCCGCCGCATGTGCTGCGACGCATCCAACAGGCGATCAACCCTGACGGTGACCTGTACACGCCTTACGGTGCCACCGAAGCGCTGCCGGTCGCCTCGATTTCCGCGCGCGAGATCCTTGCTGAGACGGTCGCCGCGACGAATTCCGGGAAAGGCACCTGCGTGGGCCGGCGCTTCGATGGCATCGACTGGAAAGTGATTCGTATCGTCGACGGCCCGCTCGAAACAATCGAACAGGTGGAACCGGTTCCGCGCGGCGAGATTGGTGAGTTGATGGTCCGTGGTCCGGTCGTGACGCGCGAGTACGTCCAGCAGAGTGCCGCCAACGCGGCAAACAAGGTCCGCGACGGCGATCGGTTCTGGCATCGCATGGGTGACGTCGGCTACCTGGATGAAAAACAACGATTCTGGTTTTGCGGGCGCAAGACGCACCGTGTCAAGACACGCGCGGGGACCATGTATACGGTGATGTGCGAGGCCGTCTTCAATCGCCATCCGGACGTTTATCGGTCCGCTTTGGTGGGCATTGGGGACCCCGAGGATCAGACGCCCGTGATCATTGTCGAGCCTTGGCCGAAGCGCTGGTCTTCTTCGTCGGCATGGAAAAAGCGTCTCATCGACCAGCTGGGTGAAATCGCGCAACAATATCCGCACACGCGTATGATTCGAGAATTCCTGATTCGCAAGTCGCTGCCCGTCGACATTCGACACAACGCGAAGATTTTTCGGGAAAAACTGCGATCCTGGGCCGCGCGGCGGATTGAATCACGATGATGTGTTGCGGGTGCGATCCCATTTCGTGTCACGTGCAGCGCCAGATGAGGCGGCATTTCTCGGGTTTTCGCCG
>CAZSOG010000363.1:0-5849 GCA_964607555.1 uncultured Pirellulaceae bacterium
CAATAAGAAGACGCTGATCCCCGCGACCAGAAACACCGCGCCGATCCCACTGAATAGCCACCAGACGCCCAGGACCCATCGGCGCCCCTTGCCCTGCGACGCGAACGTCCCGGACAACGCGCCAAGCAAACCGGCGGAAACACCGTACACCGTGCCCGGAATCCACGCGTACATGTTGGGGTCGAACCAGGGATCACTCATGTTCTCGCTCCCTTTCTAATTGCGAATCGTGGCGCACGATACTTTTCTTGTGTGCCGAAATCAACTCCTTGGCCATCGTGGCCGACAACCGGCCGTCGGCAACCAACAGCTGGATCGTCCGCACAAACGGATCGGCCGGCGCGGGTGCCTCCGCCACGCGTACCTTCGCGATCAGCCGGTCCAGTCGCGAACGAATCGTCGGATACGATACCGAGTAGCCTCGCGCAAGCTCTTTGAGTGAACCGGAGCACAAAACGAACCGCTTGAGAAACTGGATGTCCTCGTCGCTCAACTCCGCCAACCAGCCAGGGATCTTGCCAGGCACAGGCATCTCTCTCCGTTCGAATGCTTCCTTCGCAGCCCAAGTTGTATATTATTAATATACAACTTAATTTTATTAAAATTAATAATATTAAAGTCAATATTAATAAAATCTATTCTTGAGCGGTTGTTTTGAGCGCGACGTCGAGTCATGACGAGTCGCGACGGGGCACAGCATAAGTTGGGTACATATTCCGAGTTCCAGTCGGCCCCGATGCGCGCCAAGAGTGCAACGATCTGGAGCGGCCCGGGCCTGGCCTGTTGAAAGACCTGGAAGATGAGTAGATTGGGGCTACTGTGATGTCGAGAGTCTGTTGCGCACAGCAGGAGGAGTCATGCGGAGAAAATGGCGCGGACCGGAAGAGGATACGCACGCAAAGACGCAAAGGCGCGAAGGAAGGAGCAAGATGGAGTGTGGTACTGCGGTATGGCAAGCTGGTCAGCACGCCAGAATGCCAGAATGCGGAATGCGGAATGCGGAAATCCGTGAAACTGGATCCGGACGGACCATGTCGTCGCGTCTTGCGCCGGCCCATTCCGAATTCCGCATTCGCTATCCCGCATTCCCTATTCGTCGCTGCGGGTGACCAAGGATCAGTCGACACGGATCGGATAACGGATCGCGGCTTACCTAACGGGTTGGAAGCCAAACGCACCACCAGGGCGCAACAAAAACGCCCATGGTGACTCAGAGGTTTTATACAGCCCAGGCCCGGGGGTGGCCGGTTTTCGTCTTGATGGGTTTTGCAAACTCGCCTATTGTACCGACTTTGTGAGCTGTTGCTTACAGTGGGAGCGAAACGGGAGCACTGTGTACGATGTCAGCCGACGTGCGAGCGGAAGTCCAATTGAGTCAACGGGCCGCGTGGGCCGCGGGTCAGCCGATCAGTCAGTTGATGGCGCGGGCGTTAGCGGATCCAAGTCTAATATCGCTGGCCGCCGGTTTCGTGGATCAACAATCGCTCCCGGCCGAGCCCACGCAGATCGCGCTGGCATCATTGTTTCGCACGCCGAGCGCGGCGCGCGCAGCGCTTCAATACGGCACGACGCTGGGGTTACCGGCCTTGCGGCAGACGCTTCTGGAGCGTTTTCTGGCGGACAACGCCTGCTGTCACGACGTGGCGATTGACCGGGTCGTAATCACGGCGGGCAGCAATCAGTTATTGCACCTGGTCTGCGAGAGTCTATTGGACCCGGGCGACATTGTCCTGTGCGCGGCACCGACCTATCTGGTTTTTCTTGGCACGCTGACCAATATCGGCGCCCGGTCGGTTGGCGTGGCGATCGATCACTACGGAATGATTCCGGAGGCGCTCGATGCGCGGCTTCACGACTTACACCGCCGGGGCGTGTTGGAGCGTGTGAAGGCGATCTATTTGGTCCCTTACTCGGACAACCCATGTGGCATTACGATGCCACTGGAGCGGCGCGCGAAGATTGTTGACATTGCCAAACGCTGGTCACTGCGACACCGGATACACGTAATCGCGGACTCGGCCTACCGCGAATTGCATTACCAGGGTGAAGACGTGCCGAGCATGCTGACCGCCGACGACGAGGGGGACACGGTCATTATTGCCGGGACCTTTTCGAAGTCGTTTTCACCCGGCATACGCATTGGTTGGGGCATACTCCCCAAGTCATTAATCGGTCCGGTCAGCAATCAAAAAGGGAACATCGATTTCGGTTCGCCGAATTTCAATCAGCATCTGATGGCGCACGTTTTGGAACTCGGTTTGTTTGATGCGCACCTGCAGAAGATCCGATCCAGTTATCGGGCGAAGATGCGAACGATGTTGACCGCGCTTGAACGCGCGTTTCGCGGCGAGCGCATGGTGCGTTGGATTGAGCCGCACGGCGGCCTGTACGTATGGGTGGAGTTGCCAGACGACGTTTCCGCGGGCCCGGACGGCCGGCTTTTCGATATCGCGCTCGAAGAGGGGGTCTTGTACGTGCCGGGCCAATTCTGTTTTCCGGCGGAGGGTGAACCGGTGAAGAAAAACTCTCTGCGTCTGAGTTTCGGCGTGCAGACGCCGGACAAGATCAACGAAGGCGTCGCCGCGTTGGCGCGATCAATCCGCCATGCGATGACATGTCGAGTCTGATCGATCGCCGATCGGCCGCGCCGACGGCACGCCGGCCGCGCGCCTCGGCTGCCAACGCTCCACGACTCGCCAAGTTTGGACCGTGACGCCATGAAGATCCTCGATCGCTATCTACTACGACAGTTCACGCGTGTCCTGCTGGTGAGTTTCTTGAGTTTGACCGGGTTGATTCTGATTATCGACCTGTTTGGTAACCTCGAGGAGTTCATTACGTATGCCCGTCATGAAGGAAGCTTACCGGCGGTGTTGCTGGATTACTACGGTCCGCGGTTATTCATGTATTACGATCGCACGAGTGCGTTGTTGGTATTGATCGCGGCGATTTTCACGCTGACCGGCCTGCAGCGGCGCAACGAGCTGACGGCATTGATGGCGGGCGGCATTCCGAAGACGCGGATCGCACGCCCCTTACTGATCGCCGCGGTGATTCTGGCCACCGTTGCCGCGGCGAACCGCGAGTTCGTCCTGCCGCGCATGCGTGACCAGCTCAGCCGCAACGCCCAGGACTGGCTCGGGCAGACGGCGAAACGCCTGGATCCGCGCTATGATTATCAGACTGGGATCTTGCTTGGCGGCGCGGCCACGCTGGCGGCCCACCGGGAAATTCGGCAACCGAGTTTCCGTCTGCCCGGTAACCTGGCTCGGTTTGGGCGCCAATTGACGGCCAAGACCGCGTTTTATCTGCCGCCGGCCCAGGACCGTCCGGGCGGCTACCTGCTGGACGACGTGATCCAACCGGAACAAGTGGCTACGATTCCGTCCAGCTTTGAAGACGGTGCACCGCGTATTCTCACCGCCCACGACACCACGTGGGTGAAACCGAATCAGTGTTTTGTCGCCAGCAACGTCACCTTCGATCATCTGGCCGCCAGCCGGGCGTGGCGACAATATAGCTCAACCGCCGAATTGATTCGGGCGCTGCGTAACCCGAGCCTTGACTATGAGGCCAGCACGCGCGTCACGGTGCATGCGCGGCTCGTCCAGCCCCTGCTGGACGTGTCCCTGCTGCTCCTGGGCCTGCCGTTGGTGTTGGCGCGACACAACCGCAACTTGTTCGTCGCGGCGGCCCAGTGTCTGGGCTTGGTCGCCGGCTTCCACGTCGTCGTGCTGACCAGTCATGCGATGGGCAATAATTCGTACATGGTAAGTCCAGCGCTCGCCGCCTGGTTGCCGCTGCTTGTCTTCGGTCCGCTCGCATTCGTTGGCGCGCATCGACATTGGGAGTAGTCGGCAATCCGTATCCGGAAAACATGAAAGCACGTTGCCATGCACGCAAACAGCACGCCATTCGAACTGGACGACACGGACAAGGATTTGTTGCATCGTGCCGCGTGTCGGCTGATCCACGGCGCGGTGGGCGGTACCCCGGCCGACCGGATCGACGTTGATCTGGGCGTTTTGGCCGATCTGCAGGTCGTGGGAGTCTTTGTGACGTTGCGCAAAGCGGGCCAACTACGTGGTTGCATCGGTAATTTCACGGAGTCCATTCGATTGGCGGAAGCGCTGCAACGCGCGGCGGTTGGCGCGGCAACCGGTGATCCACGTTTCCCACCGGTGACGGCGGCCGAATTGCCAGCCCTGAGCGTCGAGTTATCTCTGTTGCATTCGCGTGAACTGCTTGGTCCGTCACCCGACGTCCGGCGGTTGGGGATAGAAATCGGCCGCCACGGTCTTGACCTGCAGCGAGGTGGCCGCAAAGGGCTGTTATTGCCGCAGGTGGCGGTCGAGTGGCATTGGGATACAAGCCAGTTCCTGGAGGCCGTTTGTCGCAAAGCGAGTTTGCCGAGTGATGCCTGGCAGGACCCCGCGGCGGACCTGTACCGTTTCGAGGCAACCTGTTTTGGTGGCCCGTGCGTCGGGGAAGAACCCCATTGAGTTTACCCGCGACCATGCTAAACTAGTGGGGTATCACGGGCGGGTGTAGTTCAATGGTAGAACACAAGCTTCCCAAGCTTGATACGGGGGTTCGATTCCCCTCACCCGCTCTTTCCCATCTTTTCGTCGCGGCAAATGCGACCCCTGACCTATCGCGAGTGCTTTTTCGCCTTGTCTCGGATGGTCCTTTTTCGGTACACTCCGCGTCCCGCCGGATTCATGGTTCCGGGCGTACGGGTCGATTCTCATGACCGATTCATCCGAGCTTCGCGGATACTTATCTTATGGTGGCTTCGTGGTTGTTGATTTTAGTGAGTGCCGTGTCGGCGGGGCCGGATACGGTGGTCGTGAGTCCACCGCAGTTTCTGGACGCGTTACGGCCCTGGGTTGCCCACCGTGCCGCGCAGGGGCATCGCTTCGCGTTTGTCTCCAATGCGGGGACACCGGACCAGATACGCATGGCGATTCGGCAGCATGCGCGGCTTGGCTCATTGAAGTATGTGGTTCTTGTGGGGGACGCGGAGCCGGCGGCCCGGTTCGACGCGGCGGTGCGCGCGCGGACGGTACCGGCACACATGCGGAAAGCGGTCGTGGACGTCAAATGGGGCTCTTCGCCCACGCTGCCGGCCGACAGCTGGTACGCCGATCTGGACGATGACGATATCCCCGACCTGGCAATCGGCCGCCTTCCCGCGGATGGGCCGCGCGACCTGGCGAACATGCTTGCCAAGACGCTGGCGTACGAGTCGACCATCCGACCCGGAGGGTGGTGTCACCGTATCAGTTTCGTCGCGGGGCTCGGCGGATTCGGCACGTTCATTGATCCAGTTCTTGAAATGGCGACGCGCCACTTTTTATCGGACGGGATCCCGCCGGCGTATGACACGCCGATGACGTACGGCAACTGGCGCAGCCCCTACTGTCCGAGCCCCGATAGCTTTCATGTGGCGACGCTCGCGAGCCTCAACGAAGGATGTCTGTTCTGGGTCTATATTGGGCACGGATATCCCTACCAGCTGGATCGCATGCGCGTACCAGGTCGTTCGTTTCACATCCTGAACACATCGGACATGTACAAGCTGAATGCGGCCGCGACGCCCCCGATTGCCATCATGCTTGCCTGTTACACGGGCGCGTTCGATCAGCCGTTGGATTGTCTGGCCGAACAAATGTTACGCGCGCCGGGTGGTCCCGTCGCCGTGTTGGCCGGTTCGCGGGTCACGATGCCGTACGGTATGGCCGTGCTCGGCAACGGGCTCATGAACGCCTACTTTCAGCAGCACGTGGCGACACTCGGCGAAGCGGTACTCGCCGCCAAACGACACGTGGCGGAACCCAAACCGGTGG
>CAZSOG010000364.1:0-5846 GCA_964607555.1 uncultured Pirellulaceae bacterium
CAGGGCGTCCTTCGACGCCGACAGGATGTCGGGCAATGTACCGGGCATCAGGTTACGGACCGTACGCCCCCACGGCTTTTGCGTGAGCGCCTTCCACGTTTCGGCGTCGCGGCCATCCAGACGCCGCGCAACGACCGGTTGGCCGGTTTCCAGCCTGACTGCGTCGAGCCAGATTCCGTTGTCCAAATACGACGACCGGCCGGCCGCGAACCAGACCAATCCGTTTCGGACGAGTACGCTACCATGCACGGGCCAGGCCGATTCGATTTCTTCCTGAGCAACCAGCAGTCGTTGGTTCGGCACGGCGCGAAATCGCCAGACCAGTTCGCCGTCAGCGGCGCGTAGACAGTATACGTAGCCGTCACGGCAGCCGAAGACCGCTAGTCCCCGCGCGATCGTGGGCGGCGAGTCAACCGGCCCGCCAACACAACGACTCCATACGATGTGTCCCGTCGCGCGATCCAGCGCATAGACCGTATGCGTCTCGGGCTTGGCGATGTAGACGTGACGTGGGCCGACCGTCAAGCTGCTCAATCGCCCACCAAGTGCCGTAGTCCAGTCACCGTGCATGTCGGAACCAACCGTCGCACGGGTCCATCCGCTACGCTCCAGGTCATGCCGATACGTTGTCCAGGTATCCTGGTCGGACGGATCGCCGCCCGTGCTGACTGTTCCATAAGCAGGCCCCTTTTCCAATTGCGGGACGTGCGCCGTGGATAAACCTGCGGAATTATCGCGCGCATCGCCTGGTGCCATCGCGGTAAATCCGTGCAGGCGTGCATTGGGCCGGCACGCGCACGAATCGGACGGCACGTAAAGCAGACCATTGCATGGCATGACACCATATTGGCATGTTCCGCGCACCCACGAATTCGAAGACCAGCTCCAGTCGTTTACGTCGACGAATTCGACACCGATCCCGCCCAAGACGAGGTACTTTTCCGTTGCTTTGTTGCGATAGCATCGAGTATGGCCCCCGGCCGGCGACAGCTCGGTGGGTCGACTCACGACCTCACCGGTCTTGAGATCGCGCGCCACGTCCAGTTTGCGCTGCGCCGTGCTGACGTTGGCGCCGCACCAAACGCGCCCGTCTACCACGAATACGTCACCCGGGGAACAGAACCCCTGCAAGCTGTCACCGGTCCACAAGCGCTTGCCGGTCGTGGCGTCCAAAGCCACGACGTCGCCGATCGGATGCTTGCGGATATCCTGGTCGCTGAGTATCCACCGAACATGGTCTTCACCACGGCGGGCGGGCGCGCGCAGTCCGCCGGTGGATCCATCCGCGGACAACACCACGTTGTTCTTCACCACCAGCGTCGGAGTCGACCAGGATAGCCGCGTGGTGAAGACCGGCCGGTCAACATGCCACTGCGGCTGACCATCCGCGGCGTCCAGGCAGACAACTTGGCGCGTATTCTGAAAATACAGTCTGCCGTCGGCCACGGCCATCGTCGCGGGGAGGATCGCGGCCGTGTCCTCGCCCGCACGTGTCCAGAGCACGTGCCCGGATGCCGCGTCCAACGCAACCACCGATTTGTCGCGCGGCGCGGGAGGCGGGTAATAGCGGCGTGCCGCCTGCCGCCAGGCCTGCGGATCGATCTTGCCCAATAAGACGTAAAGGCGCCCGCGGTCATGCAGGATTTCAATGGCTCCCTTTGTCGCCGCATACGTCTGCAGCAAACGCCCAGTGGCCGCATCCAACGCGGCCACCTTCTTGCCGTATCCCAGAGTCACGAACACCGTATCGGCCGATGCAACCAAACGCCGGGCAATATCCGGCGGCCCGCTGCGGAATAGACGGAAATGGCCTTCCCAGGGCCCCAGATCGTGTTTCCACAATAACAGACCGTTGAACGCGTCCCGCGCGACCAGACGCCATTTCGGCGGCGCCGTGACGGCTGCCGTTGGGCCCTCGTCCAGAATATAGAAAACCCGCCCGCCCGCGCTGACAACGGCCGAGATGCTGTTCAAGTTCTCGTGGGTCCGCAAGTGGATCGGATCGGCCAGCCACTGCAGGTGACGCGGGGGACCCACCTTGCGATCCCGTGCCACGGCATTGTTGTCCGGCCCGTGGAGGAAGTGTGTCCATTGATCGATATCATCAGGCCACGGCTTCACATGCTTCACCCACTTGGCACCGTCCCGTCGCACCACGACGCCACCTGGGACCAGGACACGCTGCAGTTCGTCCGCCGCGATACCCAGTGACCGATCAACGACAATCAAATTCGCCATGTTGTCCACATACGGCAGACGCTCACCCTGCAAAAGCCAAATGCTGGTGCGACCATAACAGCCGAGCCCGCCAATGTAGGTCCGCGCGCCAGCCACGGCGGCTGGCTCGCGAGCCAGGCCATGGACGAGGAACTTGCCCGTTTTTCCCAACGCCGCGGTGAGGTGCCCGTCGCCGGAACCGAGATGGACAATCACGCCACCCGAGATGTTCGCGATCTTGAGGATCGCGCGCGCGGTTTCCGCGTCTTTCGGGTTCGGTTGGTCGGCAAAGGCCGAGGACGGCACCGTCATGATAATACAAAGCGTGATCCCGCTAAACCAACGCAGGCGGGGGTCGTTCATGGCTCATTCTCCTCTTATTGCTTGGCAGTGGATTGCGTAAACGTCCATTGGTGCACGACGTCCCCCTGGGAGTCGCGCAGCCGTACCGATTGGAAGACGATTTGGCCCGGTTTGTCGGCCGGGTCAATGCGAATCGACACAAGGGGGTTCTGCGCCGTAAACGTTACTTGATAGTCGTGAAATTCCCCGTCATGCACGGCCGAGTACGCGGCACGCCGTTGGCGGGCAAAAATCGGCTGAACGCCTTTCTCTTGCCAGTAGACAAAGCCGGCCCCTCGTGCCGTCGACTTGATGCGCATTTCCAGCGTGAACTGGCCCGGCGTGTGGGGACGTGGCAACTCCAGCTTGAAATGCGGATCACCACCGATCGATGTGACCGCCAGCTGATTATCATGGTTCACGACGATCTTACAGTCATTCATGGCCGACAATCCAAACTGCAGCAGCCGCGTGGACGCGGGATCATAATCTGGGTTGGGTTCCGGCAGAACTGCGTGAGTCTCCTTGAGAAACTGATCAATCCGCGCGTCCAGTTGCCGCACCATGTCCGGGTATTTATCGGCCAGGTTCGTCCGCTCGCCCAAGTCGGCGTCCAGATCGAAAAGTCGATAGGCGTGGTGCCGCGCGTCACGCCCGTAAAACACGCGGATCAGCTTCCATTTTCCTTGCTGGATCGACACGGCCGGCGGTAACCAGTCGGGCACTTTCGGCGCATGGGGAAAGAATGTGTAAATCGCGTCGCGCTGCAGCGCTGCACCGCGCAACGCGGGGGTGATGCTGATGCCATCGAATTTCTGACCAGGGCGCGCGGGTCGGCCCAGCATGTCCAGGATCGTGGGATAAAAATCAATGCTTTGAATCACCTCGTCGCACCGCGAACCGGGCTTCGTCACGCCCGGCCAGCGGACAATGCACGGAACGCGAATCCCCCCCTCATACATCGTGGCTTTGCCACCGCGCAACGGCGCGTTGCTCGTTGGCGTCGTGCCATCGATTTCGTTGTACATGTTGCCCCCGTTGTCCGAAAAGAAAATAACGATCGTTCGGTCCATCAGACCGAGTTCTTCCAGTGCATCGAGCATCTTGCCGACGTTGTCGTCCAGAGACTCGACCATGGACGCATAGGTCGGACTCCGCTGCGGATCGTTCGGATCTACGCGCTTCCGGTTCTTCTCGATATACTCTGGTTTCGCGTCGAACGGCGCGTGAACGGAGAACTGCCAATAGTTGAGGAAGAACGGTTCGTCCTTATGCCGGCGCATGAACGCGACGGCTTCATCGCCCATGCGGTCCTCGATATGCTCGTGCGGGGTGCGTGGTTTGAAGCGCGGAAACCGCCAGGGCGCGACGTAACTGCCCGCCGGACCAGGACCCGGCCAGTGCGGGATATCGACATCGAATCCCTGGTGCAGCGGATCATAGGGCTCGGCACCAAGGTGCCACTTGCCGAAATGGCCCGTGGCATAGCCGGCATCTTTCAACGCCTCGGCCAAAGTGTAATAGCTTGTCTTGAAACGCGTAGCACTCTGGCAGACAAGGGTCTTTTCAGTGGGCGGACCGCGCTTGGCCACCGTCGGCTCCAATTGAACCTGCTGCACATGGCATACGGGCGCCGTGATCCCCACACGTGCCGGACTGAGTCCTGACATGATACTTGCCCGCGTCGGCGAGCAGAGCGGACTGGCCGAATACGCATGCGTGAACACGACGCCACCGCGTGCCAGCCGCTCGATGTTCGGCGTTTGATAGAAACGGGTGGTCCCGAACAGGGTCGTGTCGCTCCAGCCCAGATCATCCGCCAGGATGAACAGAATGTTCGGCAACTGTCGCGTCGGATGCGAGGGTGTCTTGTCGGCCGCCATGGAACGCACGGCCGGAATCGCCAAAACAGGAACTAACGTCAAGATCAACCAGTGTTTGAGCATTGTTATCCTCGATTTCGCACGCGTGGCGTCGATACCGCTTCCGTAACTGTTCACGACCCGGAAAGCTGAAAAACCGCGGATCAACGCAGATAGGGCAATCCGTAGTGTAATGCGCGAAGTCGAACAAGCGATCGTGATTACATCCGATACGAAGGAAAACAACTCGCTTCTGCGATTATCTGCGTTCATCCGCGGTTCAATGTCTTACGACCCGCGAACGGTTACCCGCTTCCGCTGGCGATTATGCCATATTTCAAACCGGTTTGCGAGTATTGGTACATAGAACATCGGCCGCGAACGATTATAATCGGTAAGCCGTGCATTCCGATGCGTAACTGTCCACGGACCAGAGGCAACGGAACACTAATCGACGCTAATTCTCGCTAATTTCGGGTAAGCCTTTCTTGAGATACCTTCGCAGGAGAAAACGGCAATGCGTACGTCTTGTAAATTGGGAATATCACTCTTCGTCTGGGGCATCATCCCCTTTACCGTCTTGGCGCAAACGACAACGTCGACTTCGCACCAGCCGTCGCGGCCGCCCAATATCTTGTGGATTGTCGCCGAAAACTTCGATCTTGATTTCGGCTGTTATGGCGCGCGACATGTTGAGACCCCCAATGTGGATCGACTGGCTGCCGCGGGCATTCGTTACACCCATGCCTTCGCCACGTCGCCCGTCTGCGCGCCGAGCCGGTCGGCCTTCATGACCGGCATGTATCAGACGTCGACCGATACGCACAACATGCGTTCCCACCGCAACGACGATTTTCGGCTGCCGCCCGGCGTGCGACCGCTGACGCACTGGCTCGAAGACGCCGGCTATTTCACCGCGAACATCAAACGGATCGGCGACCGCGTCGTGGGGACCGGCAAACTGGACCTGAACTTCGTCAACGAGGGCCCGATCTACGACTCGGAGGATTGGGCAGCGCTGAAATCGCATCAACCATTTTTCGCGCAGATCAATACGCCGGAAGCGGAATATGATATCTACGACCGCAAATCGGCGGAAAAGCCGCGTGTCAAATGGGTCGGCGAGGATTGGCATCCCCGGATCGCGACGCCTGAAAACGTCACGCCACCACCCTACTACCCGGACCATCCGATTGTGCGCGCCGAATGGGCCCGCTATCTCAATTCAGTATCCGGCTTGGACGTGCGCGTTGGCTGGATCTTGCAACAACTCAAGAAAGAAAAACTCGCGGATAATACCGTGGTCATCTTCTTCGCCGACAACGGCCGACTCGAGGCACGCGGGATCCACTGGTGTTGGGACAGCGGACTGCATGTGCCGCTGATCGTTCGCTGGCCAAAGAGCTACGCCGCGCCAACCCAGTG
>CAZSOG010000365.1:0-5837 GCA_964607555.1 uncultured Pirellulaceae bacterium
TCACCCATCTGCGTCTATCTGCGTTTATCCGCGGTTCCTTCTCTTTCGCGGCGCACTATCGATCCCTGCCAATTGGCTAAACATTTACGAAATTTTCCCCAGGTTTTTTCGCGATCGGTGAGAATCCGGCAGCCCAAAATACGCATTGTATTATAGGGGGTGTGCCGGATATGGATCAGAAACCGATGACGTAGGCGCCCGGCGCGAAGTCGATTTTCTTGGGCGCAATTGAGAGGTCGCCAGACCAGTGGGCGGCGTATGTGCGCGACCGATGCGGCGATGCGATTGAGCTCCGGCGCCGCGTGGAGGAATTACTCGAAGCGCACGCCAGCATGACGAGCCTGCCAAGCCGAGCCCCCGGCGCCGTGGCCCTCCTGATTGACATGCCCTCAATCGCCGAGTGCCCCGGCACCAAGATCGGAACATCAAGCTGCGTACCGTGGTCGACCGGGCGGCGGCACGGATCGAGGGACGTTTCGCCGATCAGCCGCTGGTGGAAGCGGCGATCCGCCAGACGATCCAAGCTCCTCACCGGCCCGGCATCTCCCACGGCGCTCGTTGTGCGCGCTGCGGGGAGAATGGCTGTTTTCATATTAGCACAGACCACCACCCAGTGAACTCCCGAGGAGACCCTATCATGTCGTCGTTCCACTCCCTCCGAAGGCCTCTGGCCCGCACCAAACGGGCCCGAAAAGCACATAGGCACGCGCTACAGCATCGCCGGCTCAGTTGCGAGCCACTGGAGGATCGGAGGTTATTGTCCGTCGCTCACGCCGGTGGACCCTACACCGTGGCGGAAGGGTCGCCCGTCGAAGGTTAGACCTTCCGCTATACCGACCGCAGCCACACACGCGTGGTCATCTATGAGCGCAGCCTCAAGTCCGGCGAGCCGGCGGTTGTCCCGCAAGGGAGGTGGACCGGTACTCTTGTGCTGATGCCGGGCCGCTGATTGCAATCAACGTGACAGTTTGGCCAGCCGCCGTAGCGTCAGCCAGGAAAAAGCCTTTCTGGTCACGGGTAGCACAGGCGAATCTCAACTCCGGTCAGTTGGATGGGCTTTGCATTTGGTCCTTTTGTTTGCACTCGAATGGCGTTGGTTCCTTGTTTGGCAACGCCACTTGGCAACGTCGCGGTCAACCAGGTCAAGCCAATTTCTTGTTCCAGTTTTGGGGCGCGGATGAGCGGAATCGTCGTCCCGTTAAGCGAAAGGCGAAGATCGGCCTTGCCGTCGATTTGAATGCACAGCCGGCAACGGCTTTGAGTTCGGGTCGGATCGTCCGCTACAAACACGCTCGCAACGGTTTCTTCGCCGGCGCGCAACGTCTTTGGAAGACAGTCGCGGAACGGGACGACATGATTGATGTAGCCGCAGCGTTTCATGTGCTCGGCATTGTCGAGGCAGAACAGTTTATCTTTGCCTTGCAGGGTTGCCGGATCGCCCAATTCGGAGAATGCCTTCCGGACCAACGTGTTGTGCGCGGCGGCGCCGGGCGATGGGAAAAGGTTGAACAAGCTGACGCCGTCGGCGCCTTGTGCATACGCATTGGCCGCCGCCGCGCGCCACGCTTCGATGCCGTAGAGTTGACCTTTGCCGAACGGCGCTCGGCGGGTCATTCCCGAAGCGCTGATACACGGATAGACGGGCACTTCGTGCCGGTGGCACAATGCGGCAATGGCGCGGGTCGGCATGGAAAACGGAACGTATCCCCCGCCGATTGTGACGAAGTCGACCAGTTCTTCGCGGAGCCAGGTTTCCAGGTCGAGGCCAATATATTGTCCGTGCGCAAGCGTCATCGGAACGCGGACCGATAACAGAATCGGTTTTGCCCGGTCGTGCTCGACTCGGTCCAGCGTTTTGCGAACGTCGCGGACCAACTGCGTGAGCAATCCGATATCCTTAGCGCTGGCCGGCTTGCCGAACCGGGTCTCGGGAAAGAAGATGGGGTTGCGCAGCCAATCGAGGTCGATACCGTCCAGGTCGTAGTTCCGAGCCGCCTCTTCAATGAAGGCGATTGTGCGTTGCCGCACGTCCGCGCGGTTGAAGTTCACGCCGGACCACCAGCGCGCTTGCGAACCGGGCGGGTTCGCACTCCAATCCGCCCGCTTTCCCAGCAGGGCGTCGGGATGATCCGTTTTCCAACGCGGCCACAACGGCGGTGTAAATGCGTCGTGGATGTCGTTCATCCGCAGCGTCCAGATTGCCTCGATGCCATTCTCGTGCGCGAACCGAACAGCGATGTCCAGAGGATCGGTCCCTTGGCCGAGCAGGGTCTGCATGTTGTTGTGTTGGAAGGGGCCCGATTTGGAAAGAAAGACCTCGCCCACGTGCGTGTTGTGCGAGTAGTAGTTGAACGACTGGGTCGTGCAATAGAAGAGCGTATCGACTTGCGTGTTGAGCATGTGTTGCAAGCGGACCGAGATGAAACCTTCGGGAGTCGCGGCATTGGGATGCCACACATCATCACCGTCGTCATTGAAGATGATCCGGCGACGGCGACGCGCGAGTGCTTTCCGGTTCGCCGGTTTTTCGCCGGCCCTGCAATGGCTGGCGCCGATCGCCGCGAGACCCGCCAACCCCACGCCCAAGAATCGTCGTCGTGTTGTGCTCATTGATACGTTTCCCCTGCAAACGAGTCCGCAAGCAATCGTCCCACGGATTTGATTCTACGGGACTCGCCTACGACATGCAAAGGAGCGGATGCGGTCCTATCAGCCCAATGACATTCCGCTAAAGACGCTCAGCAAAATGAACTACCGATTTAGCGACCTTAGGGGCGGAAATCCGATGATCTTGAGTCAAGTTTTTGAGTCGAGGTTCGGCCGGTGCCACGGGATTGCCTCGGGACAAGGTCGCGTGTGGTGCAGAATCACCGTTCCACCGGGGTAAACCCGGTGGTGACGAAGAGTCCGTGTTGTTGTCCGCGAGGTAGTGCAAAATCATCGCTCCGCCGGGATGAATCCGCCATAGGCGGACGGGATGCCACAGGAGCCCGGTCATGCGCCAGTTGGTTGGAGGCGAAGCCTCGCTAGATTCTTAGGCTGCCACATGCGCGCACGGTGCGCGCATGTTTCCAAGCGAACAACGGGCGCGCTGCGGAACGAGGGCGTACTCCCTTGTGCGTTGCGGGCCACCCGCATTAGGGTCATGTAGCGACGAGGTCAACGTATTTCGTTTTTCAGTCGGCTAAAGCGTTGCCAATATAGTACAATCCGCATTGGGGTATACCATTGTCAAATAGGAGACGACCGCGTGCGATCCATACGAATCACCGGTAGCCGGCCTGGGCCGACACGCCACGTCAGCCTGTTGGTAATCAGCTTGTTCTTGCCAGCCGGCACATTTTGCCTGGCGGCGCCACCGCGCGACGGTCGACCGGTCGAGCGCCCGAACATTGTGTGGCTAACTTGCGAGGACATAAGTCCGAATCTGGGGTGCTATGGCGACCCGGATGCCGTCACGCCGAACCTTGACCAATTCGCGGCCAACAGCGTGCGTTACACTCTGGCTTTCGCGCCCGCCGGGGTTTGCGCGCCGGCCCGTTCCACTTTAATCACGGGCATGTACGCCTCGTCGATCGGCTCGCATCACATGCGTAGCACGGCCACGCTGTCGAATAAGATCCGTCCTTTCACGACGTACTTGCGTCACGCCGGATACTTCTGTACGAACCAGTCGAAGCAAGACTATAACTTCAAGACCCCGGCGGACGCCTGGGACATCGGCCGCGGCCCGAAGGCTCACTGGCGCAGTCGGAAACCGGGGCAGCCGTTTTTCGCCGTCTTCAATCACACCGATACGCATGAGAGTCGCATCCGCGGCCCCACATCCGCCAAGGTGCAACTTAGCGCCGCCGAAAAGCACCAGCCGGAAAAAATTCACTTGCCTCCCTACCTGCCGGACACGCGGCTGATCCGACAGGACTGGGCACGCTATCTGGATTTGATCACGATGATGGATAAGGCTTGGATTCCACGCCTGCTCGGCCAACTCAAGGAAGACGGACTGGACGACAACACGATCATCTTCTTTTTCTCCGATCATGGCGTTGGCCTACCCCGTTCCAAGCAGTTCGTCTACGACAGTGGAATGCAGGTGCCGTTGCTCATTTACTTCCCGCCAAAATGGCGCCACTTGGCGCCCGCGGCACCTGGTTCGAATGTGGATCGGCTGGTCAGCTTTGTCGATTTTGGACCAACGGTTCTGAGCTTGGCCGGCGTCCCGATCCCGCCACATATGCAGGGCCGTGCATTCCTTGGGACCCAGGCAACGGCTGCTCGACAATACGTCTTTGGCATTCGCGACCGGATGGACGAGCGGTACGACATGACCCGCACGGTGCGCGACAACCACTTCAAATACCACCGCCATTACATGCCCTACTTGCCTCATTTTCCCTGGCTGGACTACATGGAGAAACTGAATACCGCGAAGGAACTGCGGCGTCTCAAGGCAGCAGGTAAACTGCAGGGTGCGCACGCCTTTTTCATGGCGGATACCAAACCGATCGAAGAGCTGTACGATATTCAATCGGACCCTTTCGAGTTGCATAATCTGGCAGGCAATCCGGTTTATCGCACCGACCTGGAGCGTTTGCGCCAGGTGCACCAACAATGGGTAGTGGAGACCGTCGATACGGGACTACTTCCCGAACAGACACTTCGTGATCGTGCGGCCGATACGTCGGAATATGATTATGCCCGCAGCGGCTCTTACGACGTACGCCGGATCGCCGAGACGGCCTGGCTCGTGGATCAGCATGAACGGGGACGCGAACAGCTGACCCAGCGACTGCACGATCCCGATGCGGCGGTTCGCTTCTGGGCGGCTAATGGGCTGGCCAACCTGGGTGTCGCGGCGCGGCCGGCGCAAGCCGCGCTGCAAGATCGCCTGGATGATGCCAATCCGGAAGTGCGTGTCGCGGCCGCGCAAGCGCTCTGTCGTGCCGGAATGGTCGACCGCGGACTGCCGGTACTGATGCAACTGGTCGGCGCTAAGAGTCCGTGGGTGCGGCTGGCGGCGGCCAACGCGATTGACAACCTCGGCGCGGCGGCGCGACCGGCAATTCCGCTGATGCGGCGCGCGATGGCCGACAAGAGCCGCGAGAATATGTACATCCGCTGGATTTTCGGCCATACGCTTAAGCTGCTTGCGGACACCGCACCCACGATTCCAGTCGGCGCGGCGAAAGTAGATATCACGCCCGACGGGCCGATCCGTCTCTGTGGGTACGCGTCCCGTCAAACGGAATCCGAGGGGGTCGCCGAGCGGATTTGGGCCAAGGCGTTGGTCATTGGAAGTGATGCTGACGGACCGTGCGTGATCTTGACAACCGAGCTGATCGGCACACCGGCGTCGCTAGTCGAACCGCTCGCCCGACGGCTTGAGCAAGCGGTCCACTTGCCGCGATCGCATTTGGTGGTCTGCGCCACCCACACGCATACGGGACCGTGTCTGAGCGGTGCCGTCCCGTACATATTCGGCGCGCCGCTACCCGCTGAGCAGCAGGCGCGCGTCGATGCGTACACTCGGCAGCTCGCACAACGCCTGGAACAAGTCGTTCGCCAGGCCCTGGACGACCGCAAGCCGAGCCACCTGGCGTGGGGACAGGGGCAGGTCGATTTTGCCGTGAATCGGCGGGCACTCCGCAACGGACGGTGGATCGGCATGCGTCCGAATCCGAGCGGGCCGGTCGACCATCAGTTGCCGATCCTCGTCGCCACCACCCCCCAGGGCGATTTGCGCGCGGTGCTGATCAATTATGCCTGCCACTGCACGACGTACGGTGGCGGTTTCAACAAGATTCATGGCGATTGGGCCGGCGTGGCCGCGCGGCTGG
>CAZSOG010000366.1:0-5804 GCA_964607555.1 uncultured Pirellulaceae bacterium
TGCAGACTTTCCAGGGCGGTATCATTAGTGTTGATCAGTGAAGATTAGTGTTCCTGGACAGCAGATGTCGTGAACGGCTACGTAAACCGGACAACTCATGTCATGCCCCCCCGGGCCGCTTTGTGTTTCAGTAGTTCATCGCGCGCCATGGCGCGCGCGCCGCGTTACCTCGGCGTCTTCCGCCGACGCCTGCATTTGTCGAACGAGACCGTCGTAGTGGTCGTAAAAGTAGACCAGCGCTGCGTAAACCTATTCCGGTCTCAAATCGGGATGTTGCCGCAACAGTTCTTCGGCCGTCCAACCGTGATGGAAGTGCTCGGCGGCCAAATGGATCATCTAGTATCGGGTCGACTCGATCCGTACCGTTCCATCCGGTTCAATCGTCAAGTGCGGATAATGCGTTTCGCTGCTCATTTTCTTCAGGTCCATAACCCTCTTGCCGTTCAGTTTTCTGCCTTTTGCCACGCACCGGGGGCCCCGGCGCGCGCCTCTTTCCCGAAAACGGCCGAACACTGCAGACCGCTACCGTTGGCGGTGTAGAACAAGCGGCCGTTAGATACTTGCGCGCTGACACAGAGCAGCACGTCGACGGCCGGACCGGTCGATACCAGCCGGTTGTCGTGTGCCGTATCGATGACGTCCATGTTGGGCCCCAGCAGGAACGGTCCGGCCATCGTGAAACGCGTGCATCGATAGCCGTGTGTCAGTTCACACAGTTTCTTGCCGGTCGCCGCATCCAACAGGTACCCGTTCTTGTATTGTGCGTGAGTGAACAGCCGATCGCCGGCGATCGTCAGCACGTGGATGGCCCGCAGTACCGGATCCGATTTCCAGATCAGGCTCCCGTCCTCCGTATTGAGACACCAGACGCGGTTGATCTTGCCTTCCACGGCGTTGTATCCGCCAAGGTAAAGATGGTTGCCGTGAACCGACGGGGCACAGCCGGCATGCACGGCGTACTTCGTCGTTACCCAGCGTATCTTGCCCGTCTCGGGATCGATTGCCGCGGTCACGCCCTTATTGCGTTTGTTACCGAAATAGCACGAGTAATACAAGACACCGTCCTGCAGGCACATGCCGGCGTCGTCGCCGCCATGTCCATACTTCGAAAAGTCAAGCGACCAGACCGCCCGTCCGGTCGCGCGGTCCCACGCCTTGATGATCGGCCGTTGGTCGTCCGAGAATCCAAACGTGCTCTGGTGCTCGAATAGCCAGGTGCGACCCGTGTAACGCCCGGTACTGAACTGGTATAGGACGAGGTTCTTGTGGATTAACGGCGTCAGCTGCCGGTTCCAACTTGGGGATCCCGAGAAAGGAACTTGCCAAATCAACTTGCCCGTAGCGGCGTCCAGGCAACGAATGTAGCTGTGGTCCAGGCCGGCCTGCGGCAGGTAAAGCCGCTCGTTTTCGTAGGCCGGTGTCGTGAACGAGACATGCACGCCGGGGTAATAGACGCGCCACAGCAAGCGGCCGGTTTCTTGTTCGACCGCCATGATCTGTCCCTCGGCCGTGTGGGTATAGATCCGACCGCCACCACACGTGGAAAGATGCTTAATCGTTCCCTCGCAGCGTCGGATCCAGTGCATCGCGAGGGGCAGTTCGAAGTTCTGTAATGTGCGGTTCGTATTGGCCTGGTCGTGGAAATGGCGGCTCCAGTCGTAGCGCGAATCGGTCCGATCCGTTGTCAAAGGACTCCGAATTCGCTCCAAAGGAAGCCGTTGCGTTGGCGGTTGGGCGTGGCCGTTCGGACCGAGTATGTAAAGATAACCATCTTCGCCACCGAAGATTATCCGACCGTTCGCGACGGCGGCCGGCGCCGTGATTGGCCGGCCAAAAGGAGTCGTAAAGGACCACGATTTGGCGTTTTCTCGCAACGGCACCACCGTCAAGCGTCCGTCCAGCCCGCTGATCACCGCGTCTTGGCCAGCGAGAATCGGCGGCGCGATCGATGGGCAATCGGCCAGTGGCGTGGTTTTTCCGGCCGCATGCACACAGAAGCCAAACCGGCGTTCCGGCCGGCAGCGGTAAACAGCGTCACCACGCGGGCTGACCGAAGCGAATCCCATGCTCTCGTTGCTTTGCCAGCTCGTTTCCGTCCCGCGGACAAAATCGTCTTGAACCTTGGAACCACCCCAACGCAGGATCTCGATTCGTCCCGTGTTATCGCGACGGAACCACTGGCGGTACACGGCACCGTCCGCGCCAAGACTCATGCCGAGCGTGGCCGGGCTCTCATTCGGCACATAGCCCCCCAACAGCTTCGCGCTACGGTCGTTGTCTTGCAGCCATACGATCGTACCGCCCGCGGGAATGACCAGGGTCCTGCCGTGTGCCGCCATGTTGCGCGAACATAAGAACTGCTCGCGCCATGTCACGCGTGATTTTTTGTGTCGCAACCACGCCTGACCGCTCCATCGATCCCCTTCAAATTTCAATACCTCACGCACATAGTCCCATTTCCATTTGATTTCACCACGTGGCGTGACCGCGTACACGCGCGAACCAAGCGTGACAAAATAGACCGTGTCACCGTTGACGACCGGACAACTGAAAATCGGCTCCCCACACGAGATTCGCTTGACCACCGCGCCCGTCGCCGCGTCCAGAACGTAGTAATCGCCCGTCATCGTGCCAAAGTGGACATAGCCTCGGGCGACGACCGGCGACGAGTAGTTATTGCAATTGTACTTGCCACCAGCACTCGTGAATCGCCACAGCACGCCGTGCGTGTCCGCGTCAATACAGTGCAGAACCCCGGCACCGTCCAGAACATAGATGCGACCACCGGCCACGGCCGGTGACGTGAATACGGCGTCGGTCAACCTGATGGCCGCGACCAGACCGAGCGGCATCCGAAGCGTCTGCCCCGGCGCATTACCCGAATGCTCACTATCAAACTTGTATTGCGGCCAGTCCGCTGCCCACGTGCCGCTGCACACCCCCCCGAAGACAATTATCAATGAGAATAATTTGAACGGCTTGACCATGGCACGCGTCCTTCGGTTGACGGATGGGAACGTTCGTTTCGGTAACAAGTAAAACGGAAGACCCGACAGGAAGCAACGTGGTAGACTACATACGCGAGGTAAGTCGGGGGTCCCGGGCTGGCAATCGATCGTCATATTTCGCTAGGCCGTAGTTCATTCCGCGCGCCGTCGCACTCGCGACGTTGAATGACCCAGCAATCCCAATTTACCCAGAACGTGTGTTTTCTTCAACTCGTGGCACGACACCGGTGGCCACGCGGTGGATCGGGCTCACCGAGATGTTTTTTCTCATCGTTCGGTACGTGATTGCCGATCTGCGCTGGTGGGTGGCTGTTATGCCGCAGCGCCGAGCGCACTCCGGTTGTTGCCATGGGACCAAGTCGTCTCTTTAGTCCGTACGCACGCGGTCGCGGTAGAACCCGAGTGGCCAGGTGGCCGTTGCGGGTACAAATCGCTCTTGCGGCTGGCCGGAAGGTTCGTTAGATAGTGCTGCTTCGGAAACGCACAAACGATCGTGGGAAGGAAACCGATGGATCGACGCACGTTCTTGAGAAAATCGTTGGGGGTTGCGGGATTGACCCTATCGGGTGGCCTGTATGGATGTCGGAGCCACCAATTCGGGCACATCGTCCGTGACGAGCAGCCGGACCTTGTCGGCAGCCACGTGGCCGGCGCGGCCGTCTTCAATCCACTGATCGACGAAGCGGTCGGGAAGCTGTTGGCGCGTCAGGGGCAACCGGTCCAGGAGGTCGGCTACGATGGCGCGGAGGTCATTGCCACGCCGAAGACCGTCTGTTTCATTGGGGTTGAAAACAAGAGCATTGAGGAACTGGGCGACTTCAAGGATCAGATTTACCAGCAGATTGACACGATGTTGGTACAGACGAAGGCATTCAATCCAGTGAGTCGACGGATGGTGGATGTGGCATTGCGTGAGACCCGACTACGTCCCGACGCGTTGCTCTTACCGGAGAACATGCAGCTGTTCACGGCGACGCTGCAGCGTCAAGGTCAGCCGATCGACTACCTGTTGTATGCGACGCTGACGTCCGGGACGACAGTGCGCAACAAGTCCGAGCAGCGCGACTATCTCCTGACCTTGGAGTTAGTGAACGTACGGACCGGAGCCTATGACAAGGAATCCGCGAAGATCCGCAAGGGTTATCACAAGACACGGGCAGGGAAGTGGTGGCACTACAATCCGTTGAAGGCTGGCGGTTGAGCCAAGCGTGCCAGGAGTGAAATGGGTTCCCAGCCTCCATTTTGAGAATCAAGCAGCTCAATGATTCATCCAATCCGGCCAAGTGCGCGCGTTTCGGTCCATCCACGCGTGGGCCATGATGGCACGCATCCCGTGCGTGCGTCCGATCATCGAGCGTGCCACTTCATTGCGTTTACGGCGGTCTTATTGCTGTCCACCTTACTGGGTGGTTGTTCAACGCACGCGAATCGGATTCGCATGGCGCGGGACCGGTTTTACGCGGGCGATCTGACCCAGTCGGCGGAGGCGTTGACGGCGCAGATCGGGCGTCACGAAAGTGATGCGGATGTTCTTGAAATGGACCTGGCCATCGTGCGTCTGCTGGCGGGCGACACTCATGAGTCACAACAGAAGCTGCGTGTCGTGCGCGACCATTTTGACATGTTGGAGCAAGCGGACCCGGTCGCTAGCGTGGTCAGCATGGTGACGGATGATCAACGCCGCGTTTATGCTGGAGAAGACTACGAGAAAGTCCTGTTGCGCGTGTTCCTGGCGCTGGCGAACTTGATGGACGACGGTCAGGACGCGGAGGCATACAGTTTGCAAGTGAACGCGCTCCAGCAACGTTTGTTGCGGCGTGCGCTGGACCAGGACGTCGGAGCCGCCGAAACCGCCTATCAGCCGCTGGCGGTCGGCCCCTATTTGCGCGGCGTCTTGCGCGAGGCGACACTTCACGACTATGACGACGCGGCGCGGGCTTACGACCAGGTCGTTGCCTGGCAACCTTCCTTCCACGCCGGGCGGATGGATTTGCGGCGTGCGCGAACGGGCCAACATAGCCAGCCGGGCCACGGGGTCTTGTACGTCTTCGCGCTCGTGGATCAGGGGCCGATGAAAGAGGAATCGATCGAGATGCCGACTAGCGCGGCGTTGCTGATCGCCGATAGGATCGTATCCGCCGTGGGCAAGTACGAATTGCCACCGACGGTTGCTCCGATCAAGGTGCCGCGGATTGTCGTTCCGCGCCGGCAATCGGACGGCGCGGTCGTGGTCGTCGATGACCGGCCGGTCGGTCGGACCGAGTTGATATGCGACATCGGCCAGCTGGCGTTACGTCAACAGGAGGTACAATATCCGCACGTGATGGCCCGGGCGATCGCCCGGCGCGTCATCAAGAAAGCGAGTATCTACGCGGCGAAAGACTATGTTGACGCCGGCACCAGCCCTTGGGCGGACCTCGCCTTGACCGCGGCGGGAGTTGCCTGGGAAGCGACCGAGTCGGCCGACACGCGTTGTTGGGGTGTTCTGCCACGAGAAATCCAAGTGCTACGCGTCGAGTTGCCCGCCGGGCCACACCAGATCCAGCTGCGGTCGCTGGTCGGGGGCGCCCCGGTCCCACTCGACCAGTCGGTGACGGCCGACATCGCCGACGGCCGAAACACGTATGTGCTCGCCTACTTCGTCGGCCCGCACGCCCTCGGACACCTCCTGCAAAACACGCCGTGACAGGCCAACAGACGCCACCCGCGGGTGGCGTTAGATTCTTAGGCTGTAGGATGCACGCACGGTGCGCGCATGTTTTTGTGCAGCCGTAGACAATGACAATCCATTTTGCT
>CAZSOG010000367.1:0-5800 GCA_964607555.1 uncultured Pirellulaceae bacterium
AGAGCCCGCTGGCACCGTTGCTGCGTGCCGCGCTTTACTTGCGTTTGGGAGACGAGCGATTGGCGTTCGAGTCCCTGACTGCCCATCGCAAACTGTTCGCTCAGCATCGGCAGGAAATGCCCGGCGACCTGTTGGCCTTCGCGTGTGAACGATTGGTCGCCGCCGGCGGCGAGGAGAACCTCAACGATGTGGAAACCTGGTTGCGTGAGTGGATCATTCGCAACGGCGACGCGTCCCGGTTCGATGACGATCTGAAGGCGCGGATCCAGTTGTTGTTGGCACGGAGCTATTTCAAAGCACAGCGCTATGACGTTGCCCGCGCGGAATTCACGACGCTGGTCAACCGATACCCGGGAACGCCGCGCGCACAAGATGCGGAATTCGGCATCGGAGAAACGTACATCGCCCAAAAAGCGTACGATCAGGCCACGACGGTCTTCGATCGATTGGCGCGGAGCACGGATACCGACGTGGTCGTGCGCGCCGAGTTCCTGCGCGGTGTCGTGGCATTCGAGCGAGGCGACGTGGATGAAGCACGTGCTATTTTTCGGGCGGTGTTGGATCGTGTGCCGAGCGTCGATCTGGCTGACAAGGCGCTGTTTCGACTGTCCGAGATCTACGGTTTGGAACAACGTTATCTGGAACAATTGACCCTGTTGCGCACGGTGGGACGCCTGGGACGCACCAGCAAGCGAACCCACGTGCCGGGACGCCCGCTGGCGATCGTGGTTTACGACAGCGATCTCGGCATCAGCCGTGGCCATAGCCGTATTCCGGTGCTTGTGACCACCGCACCCGGCGGGGATCGTGAACTGATCCAGCTAACCAGCGCTGGAGCCGGCAAAGGACTCTTTCGCGCGGATCTCGATTCCCGGCTCGGCAAGGCCGAGCCGAATAATCGGATCCTTGAAGTGACCGGACGGGACGTGATCCACTGCGACTATCCGGAGGCTTTTCGAGCCCAATTCCGCACGGTTCCGCTATCTGATGTCGACATACATATCGCGGCCGATGCCGAAATCAAAGTGGCCTCGACGAAAGAATTCGAGGAAAAGAAAGTCACGTTTAGTGAAACGCTGCAAAAAGAAGTGGAACAGCCCGACGAGGAATTGGACCCGCGGCTCTCGCAGGTGCGGCCGATCGATCAGATCAAACCCGGCAATCCGCTCTACGTGCGCGTGACCGATGAAGACCGTGACATGGGGGACGCGGCGGACGAAGTCATCTTGAAAGTGGCCGGTGACAGCGGGGATCAGGTTCAGACGACGTTGCGCGAGACGGGTCCGCATACCGGCGTGTTTGAAGGGATGGTGGAAACCGGGGATCTGCCCACCGGGGCCACGGCATCGGACGCCGCCATCGGGCACGACGCTCTGCTGGCGATCGATCGCGATCCAGCAACCTACTGGCAAAGTGAGCCGGACGGTCGAACGCCGAAGAGACTGACGATTGACATGAAGGATCTGCGGCGCGTCGCGCGGGTCCGGATCACTCATCCGGAGGCGGCCAACGGCACGCCGGTACGGGCCGAGCTTCAGGGCAGCTATGATGGCGTTTTCTGGTTTCGACTCGGTGGCGATCCGGGCGTGGATCGAGTCGATCCGGTCACGGCAACGTATGCGCGGATGCAGCGGTGCGTGTACGCCGGCGATTTCACGAAAACGAAGTCCTGGCAGCAGGTCATGGATCTCGTGCGGAACGTCGCACCGATCGAGAAATCCCACGCTGAAATGCTCTCCTGGTCCCGGCCCCGCAATGCCGACGACGTTCGCGATCCGTTCGCGCTGGTCGGTTACGGCAAGCTGGTCCAACCCCGCCCGGGGGCGGCCCGGATTCAGGTGGCCGGTGCGCGTACGGCACTGGTCATTGACGGGCGTGCCGAGTTGCCGCTCGGCGACGGCACCCGGTCGATCGACGTCTGGTTATCTGCTGGAACGCACGATCTGACCGTGTTTGCCGCGGGCAAAAATGGTCGGCAGCGCATCGGGGCCACGTGGAGTCGCGCGACGCTGAGTTCGGCCGACGTCCGCTTGCGTGATTTTCTGCCAACCGATTTTGATTTGTCGGTTCCCGAGGCCAAGTCGGCCGGGACACCCGCGCAGGAGGCCGACTTGCAACGGCCCGAGAACGCGTGGGAGTTCACGTTTCAGCCGGTCGATATTCGCTACGTGCGGTTTGTCGTGCACGAGTATGTCGGTAACGCGATCGCCGTGAACCAGGTCGCGGTGTTTGGTGATCAAGCGGACCAACAGTATGTTCCTCCCGAAGTCGATGTTGTTTCGCTGGCCAAGAACCAGGTCCTCGAAATCGCTGGAGGCGAGACGATTACGGCCACGTATATTGATCAGGTCGTTCCCGGACAGGCCGACCGGGCGCGCGTGCTCACTGCCGCGCTCACCGCCACGTATTTCGATGCCGACATCGCGCCGATCGTGTACCGCTTCGACGAAGCCGCGCGCGGTGGAGTGACCACCTGGGCGCGACGCGTCTTGCGTGTCGATCCAGGCGAACGATTCATCGTCCAGGTCCGCGACTACGACGAGGACCGGAGCAACGACCCCGACTCCGTGCCGATCGAAATCTCGGTGAATGACGGTCCGCCTGTCAAGTTGACCGCGACGGAAACGGAACCGAACTCAGGCATCTTCACGAAGGAGGTCGATACGTCGGCTGTCCCGGCCCAGGACTGCGTCGTGGTCAAACCGGGAGATCGTGTCTTCTGCCGTTATCGTGACAAGCAAAACACGTTTCCCGGGCACGGCGTGCGCCGCGAAACCACGGTGCTGGTGAACCAGCCGACCGCCGCCCAGTTGCGGATCCTGGATACCTTGGTTGATGCGCCGCCGGCGGGTCGGCGAGGCTACTGGTGGACGTCGTATCGACGGCCACCGGACGGACGCGATATCGGCCACGTTACCATGTCCGGACCGCTGACCGTCGAGGTGATCGATCCCGATGCCGCGAAACATGCCGAAAGCACGGTCCATGTCACGCTGGCATCGGGCCAGAACACTCCGCTCGATATCGAGTGTGTGCTGCCGCGCAATCGGCGCGATGCGGGTAATGACGAGGCATTGCTGGCCGGCCGGTTCATTGGCCAGGTGTTTCTCCAGCTCGGTAGCCAGGACACTCCCGATGTGTTGCCGATCACGGCAGGCATGCCAAGGCTGATCGGTGGACCGGTGATGGAAGATCCGGAGGATCAGGAAAAAACGCAAGTACGCAACCGCTCCAACGTACCCACGGTGACCCGAGCGCTCAACGTACGCGGTACCGACCTGGTAGTCGCCACCTGCCGTGATGAACGCCGCCCGGATGGCCAGGCCGTCGACTTGCAGGCCCGGGCGCGCTTAATCGAAAATGGCGTTTTGCAGTGTACGGATCAGACCTATACCGAACCAGTGGAACAACTCTATCTGGGCGAACGCGTCCATGTTCGCCTGGCCGATCCCGACCAGGACGTTACCGACCAGCGGGATGTGGTGGAGGCCGAGATCACGTCGAGCAGCGGCGAGCGAGAGACCGTGCGCATCGAAGAGTCGTTGCCGCACAGCGGTGTCTTCATCGGTAGCTTTCCACTGAAGGTCGCTCAGCAGCCGACCGCCGGCAACTTGGACCCGGAAAACCCGGCGATCGAGGCGTTTTTCGGTGACACGATCCGGGTCCGGTTCGTCGATATGACCGCGCTGACGGATACAGGTCAGTTGGAATTGCTGTGTGAAGTGCCGGTGGCCATCGGCAGTGACGGCACCGTGGCGGCATTCAGCAAGGATTTTGCCGACGAGGATATGGCCATCGAGACACGTTTTACGATCGCGGAGAGCCATTTCGAGTTATTCAAGAGCCACCGTCAACTCGACCGCCAGGAGGAAGCCAAGCGGGACCTGGAAGCGGGCCGCGCCGTCTTGCGCGAGTTGATGGACGAGCACCTCGATTCAAAATACGCGCCGCGCGTTGCTTATTTGCTCGGCCAGTTCGCGCAGGAGCTGGGCCAGTGGAACGAAGCCATCAATGCGTATCAGACGATTCTGCGGCGGTATGGCGAACACGCGTTGGCCCCCGACGCGCAATACAAATTGGCCCAATGTTACGAGAAGATGGGTGATTTTGACCTGGCGCTGGAAGCCTACGTCGCGCTGGCCGCGACCTACCCGAAAAGCCCGTTGGTCGCCAGTGTCATGATTCGCATCGCCGACCATTTCTTCCAGAAGGGTGACTTCGACGTGGCCGCTCAAGTGAGCACGCGATTTGTTGAGAAATTCGACGGCCACGAATACGCGCCGAAGATGGCTTTTCGTGTTGGCCAGTGCCGTTACAAGGCCGGAAAGTTCAAGGACGCCGGTGCCGCCTTTGACCGTTTCGCACGCGTGTACCCCGATAATACGCTCTGTGCCGACGCGCTGTTTTGGGCTGGAGAGAGTTATCGGATGGCGCACGACGTGCCCCAAGCCTACCAACGCTACAACCGGTGCCGCTGGGATTTTCCCTCCAGCGAACCAGCCAAGTACGCACGCGGGCGGCTGGCGTTGCCGGAAATGGTCAGACAATTCGAGGCGGATAGCCGTAGCGTGCTGGAGCCGGACCAGTGAGCCGCCTCCTTCATGTTGCGGACAAAAACGAACGAATGCTTTACGGACGATGAAAATGTCGCGTGATCGGTACGCGAGGCCGCTCGACACGCCAGTCAGACACACGAGGGTGATTCAATGTGGCATGTAATGTTCGTCGCGCTGCTGGTGTTCGTCGTTCCATGGCAACCCCGCGCCGCGGCGCGGTCGCGCCCGGCATATGCCGACGATGTTCAGGACGCGGGGCCAGCGGATGCGGCCGGCTCAGCTCGCGCCACGCTGTCAAAAACCGACGTTCCCGGCAAATCAAAACGGGCGTCGAAGAGCCAATCGGCCGGGGCCCCCAAAGGGTCCGTGGATGAACCGGCGGCGCAACCCGCCGATACGAAAGTGCCAACCGGATCGACCGGCACCGGCGGGCCACGGTGGAGCGCGGTGGCGGAAGAGATCCTGAGTTCCGGCGCCATCGGCGAGCTGCGGCGCGGTGGTCTCTTCATGTGGCCGATCCTGGTGCTCGGAATCGTGGCCGCCGGTGTCGTGCTGGAACGGTGGCGCAGCCTGAAAATGGTCGGTTCCGATACGGCCGCGCTACGCCGCGATGTACTGAATCTGCTCGAATCCGATCGCGTCGAGGATGCTCTGGACGCATGCGATCAACGACAGGGGCCCGTGCCGTACGTCCTGGCCGTCGGGCTGCGCAAATACCTGGTGCTGCGGCGACTGGGGTACGATCCCGGCCAGGTCAGCGACCAGGTCGTGCGTGCCATGGATGATCACAGCGTGCACATTGTCGCGGCCTTGGAACGGCATCTGCCGATCCTGGCCACCGTGTCGAGCGTGGCGCCCATGTTGGGGTTCTTGGGTACCGTCCAGGGGATGGTCGTGGCGTTTCGTGAAATCGTTGCCCGGATGGGTGAGACGAACATTGTCGAAGCCGCCGCCATGGGAATCAATATCGCGCTGCTAACCACCGTGTTCGGGTTGATCGTGGGGATTCCCACGTATATTGCGTACAACTACTTTACCAGCGTGATCAACGGGTATGTCCTGCAAGTGGAAGAATCGGCAACTGAATTGATCGAAACCGTGACGTTGAAGATGGCCTTGGAAACCGGCGACTTGGGTAATTAGAGACCTTATGGGCCGGAATATGATGATCTTGAGTCGAGTTTTTGTGTCGGGTCTCGTCGGTCGCGTTGTTAGGAATTAGGAGTTAGGAGATAGGAGTTAGG
>CAZSOG010000368.1:0-5794 GCA_964607555.1 uncultured Pirellulaceae bacterium
ATCTGCCGGCCAGTTTGCCGCCGCTACTGGCGTGGTCGGTATCCAACACAACGAGTCCGGGAAATCTCACCCGCACGTTACTAAACTCGGCCCGCGCCTATCGCGATCGGGCCGAAAAGGCGGCACGCTGGGCGGCCATCTACATGCCGATCTATATGTCGGTGGTCATTGGCGGCGCAATCGTGCTCATTCAGGGGCTCCTGCTATTCGTGCCTTTTACCCAGCTGTTGTACGCATTGGGGCTTCCCATGTAGGTCAGAGGTGCCGAGGACGGGCCTTGTTTACTTCGTAGCCGTTCACGGTTCGTAAGACCCTTAACCGCGGATGAACGCGGATAAACGCGGATATTCGCAGAAGAAAGTTGTTTTTCTTCGTCGTATCGGATGTTATCACGATCGCTTGTTCGACGTCGCGAATTACACTACGGATTGCCCTATCTGCGTTCATCCGCGTTGATCTGCGGTTTTCAGTTTTCCGGGTCGTGAACAGTTACTTTACTTCGAACATTTGACGGCCAGACATCATGACCACGTATCGATACATCGCGCTCGACCAGCAAGGCCAGGACTGTACCGGTTCGATTGATGCGACGGACGCCGAACAAGCGCGCCGGATGCTGCGGGATCGCGGCCTTGACGTGCGCGAAATCACGGCGATTGAAGCAGCGTCCGCCGTGCCGCCAACCGGCGTGCTCAGTGCGTCGGAGTCCGCCGAACTGGTGGAAAGCGTGGCCCATTTGAGCAACTCGAATGTGCCGCTGGCGCCTGGTCTGCGCGCGGCGGCGGATGAGAGTGACAATCGGCGCGTGCGCAACGCCTTGCTGTGGATGGCCACGCGAGTCGAACAGGGCCGGTCGCTGGAGCAGGTGGTCCGACAGGCGGGCGACTTATTGCCGCCGTATGTCGCGGGACTCATGCTGGCCGCGCTGCGAAGTGGTACTCTCGGTGATGCCCTGTTGGCACTGGTGGAACATCAACGCGTGATGCGTTCCTTGACGCGCGACATCGCAAGCAGTTTGGCCTACCCGCTGACCGTTCTGGCCTTATCATGCGTGGTCGTGTCGTACATCGTGATCCACCTTACCAGATTCATCGGAGAATTCAGCTCCGGATTTGGTCTTGAATTGCCGGTGGCGACCAAGTTGCTCCTCGCGCTGGGCCACGCGGCGGTGTGGATTCTCCCGGGCGTCCTTGGCATCGTCGTGATTCTGGCCCTCACGTACCGGGTGATTGGGGGACGTGCCGCGTGGCAACGGTTGTTCACAAGCTTGCCGCTGATCGGCGTGTTCGTGCATTGGACGGGTATTGCCGACTGGGCCGGTTTGATGCATGTCCTGTTATCCAACGGGCTGACGCTTCCCGAGTCGTTGCGTTTGGCCGGCGATGGGATGCGGAATGCCAACGTGGGACGAATTTCCGAACACCTGGCCGATGGTGTTGCCCACGGGCGCAGTATGTCCGAGCTGCTAAGCACGACGGGCCAATTCCCCGCATCGATCGTGCCGCTGATCCGATGGGGAGAGCAGGGAAACGCGGTTGCTGAATCGATGCGCATTGGACGGCAAGCCCTGGAGCGTCGCGTGCTTATTCGCGCCCAGCTGTTGCAATCGGTCATTTCACCGCTTTTGTTTATTTTTCTAGGCTGTGTCATTTTGTTTGTCGTTGCCGCTTCATTCGCGCCGTTGATCGATTTGATCAGTATGTTGTCCTGATCTCAGATGCCTGCCATTCGACTGAATAAGAAAAGAGATTCAGAATAAGAGCTGCCCCATGCCCATGATCACAAAGAACATTTCCGGCGATCAGGTTTTCACGATCCTTTTCGTTGGCGTTTGTGGGATGATCATTGTCGGACTCTTGCTGCTATGGGCCGCGTCGTGGACTCGGCAACTTGGCGTGAAACGATCATCGCCAACACTCACCGGCGTCTTGACCGTGGCCGGTATCGCGGCGTTGCTGAGTGGGATCTACATTGGGATTGTCCTGTTGGTCGGGCCGCTTTGTATTCTGGTATGGATCGTCCTGACAGAGATCCTGCTGGCATCCGCGATGCGATATCTGCGCAGCGAAGCACGCGCATTGGTGGCGATGCTGGCGGTGGCGGCCGAGCGGGGGATTCCACTGGCGGCCGTGGCCCGCGCTTTTGCCGACGAGCGGAGTGGCATCGTGTCGGTGCGCGCGGCGCGGCTGGCGGATTATCTGAACGCCGCGGTCCCTCTTTCGGTCGCGCTCAAACGGAGCGGTACGGGATTCCGCCTGTTTCCGCCCGAGCTCTGTTTCGCGGCGGACGTCGGTGAACGCTCGGGAAGACTTGGCGTCTGTCTGACCAGAGCGTTGGATCAGCTCGAGGATCTCGACCGGACATCCAATTCCGCTTGGCAGAAGTTCCTTTACATCGGCGGCATCGTGGCCGTCGGGATCGCCATTCTAACGTTCGTGATGATCAAGATCGTGCCGGTATTCGCGGACATGTTCGGTGACTACGGTCTCGAATTGCCGCACGCGACACAGCTGCTGGTAACGATGTCCAATGCGTTGGTTGATTACTGGTACGTCACGGTGCCGTTTCTCCTCTTGATCGGCGTGATCGTAATGTTCAGCATGCTGTCGTACATGGACGTCAGTGTGTCGATGCGGTCGATACCGATCATTCGGAGAATATACGCGCCACTAGACAACGCGTTCACCATGCGGATGCTGGCGTTGACCGTGCGTGAGAAACGGTCCGTGGTCGAGGGCCTGCATCTGCTCGCCGGCTACTTCCCCATCGCCGCGGCGCGCCTGCGACTCGATCGCGCCGCGCGCCGTGCCGTCCAGGGCATGCCGTGGCAAGATGCCATGCAATCGTCCAAACTGATCGGGCGGCGCGAAAAGGTCGTATTGCAATCGGCCGAGCGGACCGGAAATCTGACCTGGGCGCTGGACGAGCTGGCGAAGACCAAGATCCGGCGTTGGACCGAGCGTCTTCGTGCCGCCATGAGCCTCGTTTTTCCCATCCTCATTTTTGTCGTGGGCCTCGGCGTGATGTTCGTGGCTGTCAGTTTAATGCTCCCCTTGTTCAAATTGATTTCGGCTTTGTCATGAAATGTAATACCTGTTTTTGCCGATGTGCGCGACGCGGATTCAGCGTCACCGAGATGATCATTGCGATCATGCTGACGATCGCGGCCATGGCCGGCGTGGCACAACTCATGGCACGTGCCGCGCGTCAGTACCGTGTCTTGGATGAAAGAACGGTTGCCGCGCGCGCGGTCGCCAATGCCATGGAGACGCTGATGACCCGCCCCTGGACCGATATCGCCGCGGCCGATGCGAAGTCGCTGCCGGTCCCAAAAGCTGTCAGCGATGCGCTGCATGATGTGAAACTGGAAGTACACATCTCCCGCTCCGATGAAGAACCAGACGCCGGCGCACGGAAAATTCAAGTTGGGATCCAGTGGACCGCGCCGTCCGGCCGCCCCGCGGCGCCCGTGAAACTGACTGCCTGGCGATTCCCACACAAGGAGAACCGGCCGTGAATGCTCGTCGCTCCGGATTTACGCTGGTCGAAATGCTTGTCGTCATCGCCGTGCTGTCCACCGTGCTCACCACGATCGGCCTGACGATGCATACCTTGTTCATGTCGAGCCAACGCATGCGCGACATGCTGTTCCATCGGCAGCAGATCGAACGTTTCGTCTGGCAATTGCGCGAGGATACACACCAGGCATCCGCCGTCGCAGTCAAGAAACGGGATCAGAACAATGTGGCCGCAACAAACCTGGAACTAACGTGCCCGGCATCGCGCACGATCCAGTACATTCTAACGAACGAACAAATTGATCGAGTCGAGCGACGTGGCACGCAATTGGAACATCAGGAAAGCTATGCGGTCGTTGCCAGACTCGATACCGGCTGGCAAATCGAAACCCAGGGCGAATCCCCCTTGGTGAAGATCCAGTTGGTGCCCGGCACCGGACTGGCGCCGCGCCGGCGACCAGACCTGGATGCAATCAATGTCGCCGCCGCCGTGAACATCGCCCACTCCAACGCGGCCTTCCCACAATCCGGAGGTGACGGCTCATGAAAACACGCATCACCGAATGCCGCAGACAGCGCCGAGCGATCGCACTGGTCGCGGTACTGGCCTGTATTCTCATTATCACGATGCTCGGCACGACGTTGACCAAGGAGATTGCCGTCCAGTATCGCCAGTCGAGGACGCTGCAGCAACAGAGTCAGGCGTTCTGGATCGCGGAATCGGCCCTCCAGCGGGCATTGCACAAACTGGATCAATCGCCCGAGTACCGAGGGGAAACATGGAAAGTGTCCGCCGAGACGCTCGATTCGGAGTTCTCCGCCCGGGCCGTCATCACCGTGCAACCCGCCAAATCACCAAAGCCGGGATACCAGGTGCGTGTCACCACATACTATCCGGATACGAAACGGGCACGCATCATGGTCGAACGAGAAGTGGTTGTTGAGGCTCCAGCGAAGGATAAGGCGGGGAAGAACTCGAAATAGGCGACGAACAATCGCACTGATTTGTTTCTGAAACGGGAGACTTGAGATGAAATACGAAAAGCAAGACGGGTTTACGTTGGTTGAGTTGTTGGTCGTGATCGCGATCATCGGGATTCTGGTCGCGCTGCTGTTACCGGCCGTCCAAGCGGCGCGCGAAGCGGCCCGCCGCATGCAGTGCACGAACAACTTGTGCCAGCTGATTCTGGCGGTGCAGAACTATGACATGGCGTTTCGCGCTTATCCTCCGGGCACGACGGACAAGAAGGGCCCGATCGTGAATCAGCCCAAGGGGTACCACCATGACTGGATTAGCCAGATTCTCCCCTACATCGAGGAAAACAACACGTTTAATCACATCGATTTCAGTGTCGGCGTCTACGACAAGAAAAACGCGACCGTTCGCAGTGTGATGATGCCGCTTCTCAATTGCCCGTCGGACGGCGCCGGGTACCAGACGGAGAAAATCGGCTTGACGAACTATGCCGGCTGCCACAACGACGTGGAAGCGCCGATTGATGTGGACAACAACGGGATCTTTTTTTTGAACAGCGCCGTCCGCTACCGCGATGTCAAGGACGGTTCGTCGCACACGATCTTCATTGGTGAAAAGGCGCTGCCGGCGCCACGTTCAACGCTCACCGACCTGGGATGGATGTCCGGCACGCGCGCGACGCTGCGCAACATGGGGCGGCTGATCAACGCGGACTTGCAGCGAAACCAGGGCGTCAGGATGGGGCTTCCTACCCAGCCGGCCGAAGCCAAGCCGGAGAATCCCGATCTGTTCGTCGGTGGTTTCAGCAGTTACCATCCAGGCGGCGCGAACTTTGCCTTCGGTGATGGTCATGTGACCTTCCTGTCCGAGAACGCTAAAGTCGAGTTCCTTCAGCAACTGGCCAATCGGGCCGATGGCAAGCTGATTCTGGGGACGCCCTGGTAAGCCATTCGGGAGACGTCGGGCCTGGAATGTTGAGTAACTGTTCACGGATCAGAAGAAAAAGAACACGAATCGACGCTAATTCTCGCTAATGTCGGGAAACCTCATGCGGGAGGCCCGCAACTCACAAGGGAGTACGCCCTCGCATGCGCAGCGCTCCCGTTGTTCGTTTGGAAACAAGTGCGCACGGTGCGCGCATGTGGCAGCCTAAGAATCTAACGAGGCGTTGCCTCCAACCAACTTACGGATCCCGGCACGCTGGAACGTATGATTCTGCACAACCCGCCGCCCGCAACTCGGCTGGCCCTCCCGCCCCCACCGAGACAAGCTCGGTGGCGAGGGAGGGGGCGTGTGAGAG
>CAZSOG010000369.1:0-2855 GCA_964607555.1 uncultured Pirellulaceae bacterium
CGACATGACGTGTCACGTTTCGGGACCATTCTCCTGATTCATGGGAGCGGAGTATCTCCTCATTTGAGACCACCTCATTTGTGAGGCGCGCCTCACCAGCAAGGGCCGGAAGGGGATTAAGATTAAGAGTAAGATTAAGATATGGGATTAACCGTGGAAAGGAATACGGCCACAGCAGCTTGCGTCGACCGATTCCTCATCGTGTTCCGCGTATCGTGATGCGCCCCCACCGAGCTCGACTCGGTGGAGCGCATGACTCTGCACTACCCGCGTCCGCAACTCAACCACTTCATGATACGCTGTTGCGGGACGCCAACCAAGTTCAGGAAACAGGAATGTCCCCCTTTTCGAATACGCCGCGAAAACAGTATTCTAAGGTCCGTACGCGTGACCATCCGGTGGTCTTCCTTGGTGTTCATTCTCGCGCGCGAGATGTCAGCCGAGTACTCGGTGGCGGCAACAAGAACCTGTTCGCAAAGAATGCAATGGACCTCCTCGTCCGTCCTGGCAACGGATGCTCGCGCTGCGGCGGCCGTCTCTCAGAATGGCGTGGGCCACCCGCGCGAAAACCTGCGTTCTGCTTGGAGTTAGGTGAATTCAGAGACAACGATGACACGAAAACTGGTTATTCTGACTGAAGGGCATTCCAACCCACACACGGCCAAGACGGCGTGCAGCGTGATTCGGTACCGCCCGGACGAGGTTCTGGCCGTGTTGGACAGCACGAACGAGGGTCGGACGACCGGTCAACTCCTCGGTGTTGGCGGAGATATACCAGTGGTTGGCGACCTGGACGCGGTGTCCGGGGCCGATACGCTGCTGATCGGAATCGCGCCACCCGGGGGAAAGATCCCCGAACCGTGGCGGCGTGTCGTGTCGCGGGCGATTGATCGTGGCATGGATGTCGTGTCGGGCTTGCACGACTTCTTGAGCGACGATATTGAATTCGCCGCCGCCGCCCGCGCGCGTGGTGTCAGGCTGATCGACGTGCGCAAGAATGACGAACACAATATCGCGCGACATGTCGGACTCGACGAAAACTGCCTGCGAATTCTCACCGTCGGACACGATTGCAGCGTCGGGAAGATGGTGGTCGCGATCGAGATTGCAAACGACCTCCGCCGGCGCGGCCGGACCGCGAAGTTCATCGCCACCGGCCAGACCGGGATCCTGGTGGAAGGAGACGGTTGCCCGGTGGATCGCGTCGTGGCGGATTTCGCCAGCGGTGCCGTGGAACGGATGATCCTCGAGCATCAGCGAGAGCATGAGTTTCTGGTGGTCGAGGGACAAGGCAGTCTTGTCCATCCATCCTATTCCGGTGTCACACTCAGTTTGTTGCATGGGGCCGCGCCGCATGGCTTGATTCTCTGTTATGAAGTGGGCCGCGAAACCGTGACCGGTATTCCGCATATGCGCATCCCGCCCCTGGCCAAGATCCGGCAACTCAATGAGATGATGGCCAGCGTCGTGCACCCGTGTCGAGTGATCGGTGTTGCAATGAACAGCCATATTCTGATCGCTCGGCAGGCGGAGGACGAACGCCGCCGCGTGGCGGATGAGTTGCAACTTCCCGCGTGCGACATCTTTCGGCACGGGGTGCAACCGCTGACCGATGCCGTATTACAACTCCGTGATGAATTGCGCGCCGACGATGCCTAATCGCGCCCGGATGTCATGGGATCAGATAATCGGCGGCCGGCCAGGTCCCTGGTGGGGGCCGTTGGCGCGCGCCGTGTTGCGCGCCAGCGAAGTGCCGTACCGCTGGGCGGTCGCGTGGCGAAATCGCCGTTACGAGCAGGGACGGGCGGTTGTCCAACGCGTCAGTGTTCCGGTGGTCAGCGTCGGTAACATCACGGCGGGCGGCACCGGAAAAACGCCACTCGTGGCATGGCTCGGCCAGTGGTTCACGCAGCGTGGGCTACGCGTCGCTTTTGTCAGCCGAGGATACAAGTCGGGGCATGGTAAGCTCAACGATGAAGCCCGCGTACTGCGACAAATCCATCCAGAAATTCCCCATATTCAGAACCCTGATCGCGTTGCCGCGGCGCGCCAGGCGATCCGGCAATTCAATGCTCAGGTCATCATCTTGGATGATGCCTTTCAACACCGACGTATTCATCGCGACCTGGACATCGTGCTGATTGACGCGCTGCGCCCGTTCGGCTATCGGCATCTGTTGCCGCGTGGACTGCTGCGCGAACCCTTGAATGCGTTGCGACGCGCGGATGTCGTGGGGTTGTCGCGCGCGGACGCCGTGGAGGCTCATCACCGACAAGTGATACACGACGAAATAACGGCACTGGCGCCCCATTGCGGATGGATCGAACTGGCGCATAAGCCGAGCCGTTTGATTAACGCGGAGGGCGAGGAATCGACGCTCGATCGGTTGACCGCGTGTCATGTCGTGGCGTTCTGTGGTATCGGAAACCCCAAGGGATTTCAGGCCACGCTCGGGCAACTCGGCTGCCAGATCCGCGGCTTTCATGTTTTTCCCGACCATCATGACTACGGCCGCGCGGATCTCGAGCTGTTGCGGAATATCGTCGCGACGACCCAGCCGGCGCCCGAGGTGATTCTGTGCACGCACAAGGACCTGGTCAAATTGGATGCGACCGCGGTTGCCGGTGTCCCGGTCTGGGCCGTGGATATCGAAATCGATATCGGCGTCGGGCGGCGACTGCTCGAAGAGACACTGGAGCGTTTGCTTCTCGAATGAGGCGGGGATGTGGCTGGTTGGGAACCGAAGTGCGCATCGGTGATTTTGCGTTAAGTTCCCAGGTTGCCTATGTTCTCGATATTCGGGTGATCGGACAAAGTTTCTCTATGACGGTTTGGCGATCGTCGCTATAAATATG
>CAZSOG010000369.1:2955-5793 GCA_964607555.1 uncultured Pirellulaceae bacterium
ATTTCTTCAACACGGATACGGTGGTCAAGGATGACGCATCAACCCAGAAACCGTCACTTAGTTCCAATTCTGGATCAGTTGCCAAACGCGCACGTGTTGGTCGTCGGGGACTTGATTCTGGACCGTTACACGTGGGGGAACGCGGAGCGGATCAGTCAGGAGGCACCGGTTATTGTTTTGCGTGCCGACCGGCGCGAGACGCGCTTGGGTGGCGCGGCGAATGTCTGCTCGATGCTCCGCGGGTTGGATGCCCGAGTGACCTGTGCGGGAGTTGTCGGCGCGGACCGATCGGGTGACGAGCTACAGGGCAAGTTGACGGAAGACCGGATATCCAGTGAGTTAGTCCTGACGGATCCGGCGCGTCCGACGACCGTCAAGGAGCGTTTTGTCGGCCGTGCAAATGCGCGCCATCCAAACCAGATACTACGCGTGGACAGCGAATCACGCGATCCACTGGAGCGCGCGATTGAGCGGGAACTGATGCGTTCGATTCGCGCGTCAATCGCCGCGTATGATGCCGTGTTGATTTCCGACTATGGCAAGGGAGTTTGCACATCGCCGTTGTTACGTGGTACGATCGACGCCTGCCGCATCGCCCGAGTTCCTATTCTGGTCGACCCGATGCGCACCCAGGATTATGGTGTTTATCGAGGCGCGACAATTTTGAAACCGAATCGGATCGAAACGGAGCTCGCAACGGGCTGCGCGATTCGTGAGCCGATGGACGCGCTGCGTATTGGGACGCGTTTATGTCAGCAACTTGATCTTACGGCGGCGGTCATCACCCTGGATAGTGACGGCATGGCGTGGGTGCCACGCCGCGGTGCCGGATGCATCTACCCGACACGTGCGCGCAGCGTGTACGACATCACAGGGGCGGGCGATGTCGCCCTGGCCATGTTGGGCCTTTGTTGGGCCGCGCATGTCGATCCCGAGGATGCGATCCAGTTGAGCAACGTGGCGAGTGGGATCGAGGTCGAGCGAACTGGAGTGAGCAAGGTCACGCGCGCCGACATTCGACAAGAGCTTCTGAACGCGGCGCGACCGGGCACGGAGAAACTACTGACGCGCGACCAACTGGCGGAGTTTGGCGACCGCCAACGAGAACGTGGTCAACGCATCGTCTTCACCAACGGTTGTTTTGATTTATTGCATATCGGCCATGTGTCGTATTTGGCCGATGCGGCCGCGATGGGCGATGTGCTTGTGGTCGGCGTCAACAGCGATGCGAGCGTTCGCCGTCTGAAAGGTCCGTCTCGGCCAGTGATTACCGAGGGAGATCGAGCCGCTATTCTGGCAGCTTTGCAATGCGTGGATGGCGTCGTCGTTTTTGATGAGGATACACCACTCGCGGCAATCGAGACGCTCCGACCGGACGTGCTGGTCAAAGGCGGTACGTACACCACGAATCAAGTCGTGGGTCGTGAAATCGTCGAAGCGTATGGTGGCGAGGTTCGCGTGACCGGTGTCGTGGACGGGATCTCCACGACCCGTATTGTCGATTCGCTTGACCAGCGTGACGCCGGCAAGCACCAGCAGCCGATCGCCACGGGCTTGCACTCGGTCTGGCGCGAAGCGGGATAGGGGTGATGAGGAAAATTAGAAATAAAGAAATTAAAAATTAAAAATTAAAAATTAGAAATAAGAAATAAGAAATAAGAAATAAGGGAAATAGGTTGGGAAATTGGTTTTGGTGAAGTAGAGCTGGAGTTCCTGGTCCGGCGAGGATGGGGATAAAGACGTCGCCCCGACAGCGTGTGGTTGCGGCTCTTGGAAACGTGTCCCAAAAGCCGGGTTTCGAACGAGTACGTTGGACGTCCACGTCCGTCGAAGATGCGACTAAGCGCGCGGCCGAGACAGTTTTGTGACAAGCGCTAAGTGTCTGTCTGGTCTCCCGCTCAATGATGACAGGGAAGTGTCATGAAAGAGAAGCTGACGGTCATTATTCCATGCAAGGACGAGGCGCGGAACATCGAGGATTGTGTCGCCTCGGCACGACTGGTGGCCGACGAGTTGCTGATCGCGGATTCAGGCTCGACCGATCGGACCATCGAGTTGGCACGCCGGTCGGGTGCGTGCCGCGTGATCCACCGCGAGTATGTGAATTCTGGTGATTTCAAAAACTGGGCCATTCCACAGGCCACCACGCCGTGGGTCATGATCCTCGATGCGGACGAGCGTGTTACGGACCGCTTGGCTGGCGAGATCAACCTGTTACTGACCGAGGGTCCCGAACAGGATGGGTACTGGATCCATCGCGCGAACTTTTTCATGGGACGCCGTGTTCGATTCAGCGGGTGGCAGTCGGATCGCGTCCTGCGATTATTCCGGCGGGATCAAGGTGTGTATCGGGGCGGGACCGACCATGCGGAGGTGGAAGTGCGAACAGGTCGTATTGGCCGCTTGCGCAACCGTTTGCAGCATTACACATATCGATCTTATGACGAGTTCTTTTCGCGTTTTCAGCGGTATACGTCGTATCAGGCGGAAAAATGGCATGCGGAGGGCCGCCGCGCTCATCCGCTCAAGTTGTTCTTGACGATGCCGGCTCGTTTCTTGCTGGCCTATGTCATCCGACTCGGATTTCTAGACGGCATTGCCGGTTTTCAAATCTGTATGCTGACCGGCTTCTATTCGTTCATGAAGCAGGCGCGCCTGTGGGAGCTTGAGCGTCGAATGCCGCAAGACGAAGAATCAAATGAGCCAAGAGGCGAAGTGGTCTTCACGGCGTTTCCACACCGGACCGCCGCGTAACGCGGCCCGAACCGTCTCACACGGTTCCAGGTCCCTCCCGGCGTGACCTCATGAGGGCGGCACAGGTAGGTCCTTTCTCCGAAC
>CAZSOG010000370.1:0-5792 GCA_964607555.1 uncultured Pirellulaceae bacterium
CGCGACGTAGGGTGTGACAAGCTCACGCGATCGATCGCTGCCATTGGGAATCGCTGGGTGCGTGAGCGCGGGCACACCAGAATAGGCTCTGCCGCCGGTTGCCAATTGTGCCTGGCGTGCGTGGGTGTCGCGTCTGGATGACGGGGCATTGGTACGCCATGCCGTGATATGCGCGCGAGGGATCAAGACTCCACCTCCAGCGGCTCCTCGACCAGCACACGCCAGCGACGATCATCGTCGCGATCTACTTTGCCGAAGAAGCCAAAGCCCGAGCGGACCGATTGGAACTGACCGGTTCCCGCGCCATAGGTTAGAATGGTCGTGTTGAATTCCGACAGGCACCGAAAAAGGTACCCATGATGACGAACGAACTTGCCAATCGAATTGCTCTGGTGACTGGGGCGAGCCGCGGGATCGGACAGCACATCGCGATCGCCCTCGCCGCCGGCGGCGTTGACGTGGCCGTAAATTACCATTCGCGCCACGACGACGCGCTGCGGACCTGCGCGGAAATCGAGAAGCTGGGTCAGCGTGCTATCGCTGTTGCCGGCGATGTCTCCATCGCGGCCGATGTCGCGCGCGTTGTCCAAACGACCGAAGATCAATTGGGCGCCGTCACGATACTCGTCAATAATGCCGGCGTGACCCGACCGCAGCCTCTCAACGAGATTACCGAAGATGATTGGGATGAACTCCTCGCGATCAATCTGAAGTCCGTGTTCCTGGTAACGCAGGCAGTGCTGCCCAACATGCGTGCCGTTCGATGGGGGCGTATCATCAATTTGTCGTCAGTCGCGGCTCAACTGGGCGGCGTGGTAGGTCCACACTACGCCGCATCCAAGGCCGGCATCCTCGGTCTAACCCACTCATACGCACACCTACTCGCCAAAGAAGGCATCACCGTCAACGCCATCGCACCGGCACTGATTGTTACGGACATGGTCACGCAGAATCCAAATGCTCGACCTGACTTGATCCCCGTCGGGCGATTTGGCACGGTGGAGGAGACCGCCGAGACAGCCATAATGCTGGCGCGCAACGGATATATCACTGGACAGACAATCGATATCAACGGCGGTTGGTATATGAGCTGATCGCCGTCGTTGTCGAAATCCATAAATACCGCATGTGTTTCTATTCGATGCGTTCGTTGACCAGGTCGTACGTATCATCATCACGACCAACGGTCCATCGGCCCGCAACTCGGGCCTCGCGACACATTTCGCGCACAACTTCTTGGCGGCTCTGCGTGGCATCGAGCAAATCCAATTGGCGTTCCGAGGAATTGGGTGAGTTCGCCATCTTGTGAACATGTGCGAGATAGTCTTCGCACTGGAGTTCCGTGGCGGTTGGTGCCAAGCGTTCGAGCAGTTCGTCGACGATCTCCGGCACGGTCTGCACTTCGAACGAGTAGGCATTGACCAGATGTGCATTGCGTCCGTAGCGAGCCGCGCGCCACTTGTTTTGACGCGCCATCATGGGATGGCAGTCGTGTTGGTAAGCACCGCGGTCGATATCGTCCGACAGCGCCTTGATCAAGCATTGCACCAGTGCCGCGATGCCCAGCACATCCGGCAAATTGCGTGGCATGTCGCAGACACGCACTTCGACCGTGCCGAAGTTATGATGCGGCCGAATGTCCCACCAGATTTCCCGCACCGTATTGATGAACCCCGTACCAACCATGTGGTTGACGAGCCACACGTATTCGCTCCAATTGCGCATCAGACTTGGCAAGCCGGCGGTTGGCAATCCTTCCATGATTTTGGACCGGTGGGAGTGCAACCCGGTTGTGCGTGCTTCCCAGAATGGGCTGCTCGCGCTGAGCGCCAACAACGTTGGGAGATGACGCATCATGCGGTCACAGATCATCACGGCCTTATCGCCGGAATCAACGCCAACGTGCACATGCAGGCCGAATGTGATCAGTCGACGCGCCATCTCCTGAAGCAAATTGACCAAATCGAAGTAGCGTTGATTTGGTGTGATCTCTTGATCTCGCCAGAGCGAAAACGGGTGCGTCGCGCCCCACCACAACTCCAGCCCGAGCCGGTCGGTCACGGTCTCGACGCGCGCCAATTTAGCGCGGAGGTCGGCATCGGCATCCGCAATGGTCTCACAAATACACGTGTTGATCTCGAGGCAACACTGCATGAGTTCAGGTTTGAACTCAGCCTCGGGCCCGTGCAATTCCTCGAGCAAGCGGTGAATTGAGCTGGACAACGCCATTGTTTGGGCGTCGACCAGGCCCAATTCGAGCTCAATACCGACGGTGGGTCGCGCATTCGCGTTGAAGTGGAGCTTTTCCATCGCGGTTTCCTCCGCGGTGTTTTGTCCGCCACGCGACCCAATCCGCGATGGGCGCGGCAACGGACGTATGCTACGAGCGTGACGTTTGTCCCGGCTCCGCCCAACGGATGGCTGCGCGGGCCATGACCCGCGCACCGACGCGCAAGGCTTCTTCATCAATATCGAAATCTGGGTTATGCAAAGGCATGCCGCCCGCCCGATCGGTGGTGCACCCGAGTCGGAACATGGCGCCGGGCGCGCAATCGAGGTAAAATGCAAAATCCTCGCTACCCATGCTTGGTCGGGCAATTTCGTCGATGCGTAGTTCGCCGTCGAGTTCGCCGACAACGCGGCGTATCAAGTCGGCCGTTCGCGCGTCATTCACGACCGAAGGCGTACTGGCGTGCGAATTGACGCGTATCTGCGTATCGGTTGTCTTGCCGATCCCTTCCGCGAGTCGTTGAATATGCTGAATTGTCGACGTGCGTACATCGCGTTCGAGCGTGCGCATCGTCCCACGGAGCAAGACCTCTTCGGGAATGACATTTGGCGTATGGCCGGCTTCGACTTGGCCGATGGTCACGACGACCGCGTCACGGCTATCCGTGGCACGAGGTACAAACAGATACAAGCCGTTCAGCAACTGCGCGGCGGCGGCAATCGGATCATGTGCTTCGTGCGGCCGCGCGGCATGCCCGCCACGCCCCACGATCCGGAATTCAATTTCATCGCAATTCGCCGTGAACACTCCCGTTCGCAGGCCAATCACGCCGAGCCGGCGCGTTGGATCAACGTGCAATGTCAAGATCGCATCGACATGATCCATGGCGCCAACCGAGATCATTTCGCGCGCGCCACGCGCGGTTTCTTCCGATGGTTGAAAGATACCTCGAACCCGCATTGGCCACGGCAACGATCCCGCGCGCTCAAGCTCGTCCAGAACACTCAACGTACCGACCAGGATGGCCGTATGCGCATCATGCCCACAGGCGTGCATCATGCCATCGTGACCGCTGCGGTACGGCACATCTTTTTCGTCATGAATTCTCAAGGCATCGATGTCGGCCCGCAGGGCAAGCAGGCCTTGCGGGCAGTCGGGACCGCCGAACCGTGCATCGGCGATCACGCCCCGTCCCTCGGGACCCATGCGCACCTCGAACCGACGATCGCCCAAGAGTTGGTACAAATATAGACTAGTCTGACGTTCATGTCCCGAAACCTCGGGATTGCGATGTAGATGTCTGCGGATTTCGACCATGTGATCGAAATGGCGATCGACGGCTTGCTCCAAGTCTTGTTTCCATGATGCCATGAGTCACTCGTTCTCTATCGCAATGAGTCGCGTCATCGACGAAACCCTACCGTCGATCTTAGTCGAATGCCGGCCTCGACCGCAAGTCCGACGTCGGCCGGTCGGGGTTGGCGTCCATTCCCTGAGCAGAACCTTGACATGGCGCTGCGGCCGTCAACAGGCCGCCATTCCACCAAAAACAACTCGCGACTCACGAAGTCCTCCCGACAACAGGCTTCATCACTCACGTCACCTACCGCACGAAATCCGGCTCGATCGCGTGCGTGACAACCCCCGCCGCGAATGCCCGCCGCAACAGAGCGCGGACAGCCGCGCGGCCACGGGGCCCGAAATCCAGTGTCCAATCATTGACGTACATTCCGACAAACGTGTCAGCCTTGTCGCGGTCCAGCCCCCGGCCGAACGACAACGCGTAATCCAACGCCGCGGCGCGATGGTCCAGCCCGTACTGAATGCTCTGCTTGAGCAAGCCGTTCACCTCATGTAACGCCGTCGCGCCCAAATCACGGCGCAGCGCGTTCGCGCCAAGCGGTAGCGGCAGGCCCGTTTCCTCCTGCCACCATTTACCAAGGTCCGTGATCAACTGGAGGTCCTGGTCGGCAAAGGTCAGCTGGCCTTCGTGAATGACTAGCCCCGCATCGATCGGCTCACCGGCATACTGGCCCCGACTCGTCGCCTCCAGAATCTCGTCGAAAGGCACCACCACATATTTGAACTCGCGTCCCAAGCACAATCGCAGTGCCAAGAACGCGGTCGTCATGGTTCCTGGAACCGCAAATACCTTGTCGCCCAACGCAGCTAATTCCACCGCCTCGCGCGCGACCACGATGGGACCATAGTTGTCGCCGATACTGGCGCCACACGGACACAGTATGTACGTGTCGGCGAGGTACGCGTAGGCATGCAGGCTAACGGCCGTCAATTCCAACTCGGCTTTCAACGCGCGTCGGTTCAGTGTCTCAATGTCGACCAACTCGTGCTCGAAACGGTAACGCCCCGTATCAATCTTGTCCTTGGCTAACGCATAGAACATGAAGGCATCATCCGGATCAGGACTGTGCCCGACACGAATCAGCTGTTTCGTTTCACTCAATGTGTCACTCCTCTTTCTGGCAGTGTTACCTAGTGCGCGACACGCGACCCACAAGGAAGCACGCTCCCGTTCCACGGCGTTCTCGTCGAGTACGGCAACACCCGCGCGCACGGTGCGCGCAAGAGGGCGTCCACGAACCAATCGCCCCCGGACGGAGCCTCCGAGCAGCCGTCTTCGCACATGGACGTCGCAGCGCAACTTCTGTTGATCGAACGTCTTTCATTCACCGTCGATTGTAGAATGTCCGCGGGCGGGACAATAGTGGTCCAGATGCCTGCTGCGCTGCGTGTCATGGCGCCTGGTCAGAATTGACATGCCGGTAGTCCTTTTGAACCGAGTCGATTCACGAATCCAAATTGCAGTCGCCATACTGGATCGTCGACGGCTCCCATGCTCTGGGCGCACATCGTCCCAGGCCACGATGCCCCGACACGTCCATGTGAAGTGGCGTGTGACGGCACTGCCATGTAGACTGACACTGCGACTCGGATGATGCCGGAATGTTGTTTGTTCGCGGAACATGCGTATTTCGGTCGATAAACCGACGATGCAGTCCGGAACGACCCTTATCATGACCCGGGAGAATTCCGTGGAATTGGACTTCCGCAAAGACCCCAGCATTCTCGCTGACATGATTGACACGATGGCGACCGGCGTGTTCACGGTCGACCGTGAGGGCCGATTCGTGGCGTGGAGTCATGGTGCCGAGCGCATCACGGGTTACTCGAGTGAAGAGGTATTTGGACGCCCCTGCCAGATCCTGGAAGGCACGAACTGCAAGGCATTTGCGAGCCTGGCGGACCTGCTCGACTCCGAATCCTCGGCACCGCTGTCGATTTGCAATCAGGAATGCAAATTGCTGGCGAAGAATGGTCGTGAACTCTACGTTGTTGGCAGCATTCGCGCGTTGTTGGACGATTCAAACAACGTGTATGGCGCGGTTGGCACGTTTCATGACTTGACATCCTTCATCTTGGCAAACGAGAAAATCGCGATCCTACAGCAGCAGACTTCTGCCCGGCACGCCTTCGAACAAATGATCGGCAAGAGCGCGGTGATGCAGGACGTGTTTCGCCGTATCAAGTTGGCGGCCGACAG
>CAZSOG010000371.1:0-5791 GCA_964607555.1 uncultured Pirellulaceae bacterium
AGTGTTGATCAGTGAAGATTAGTGTTCCTTGATAACAGGTGTCGTGAACGGCTACCGTATTTCTTATTTCTTATTTCTTATTTTTAATTTCCACCACCAGTCCTCTACGGTGCCTGTTCGGCGAAGCGATCGTCGTGCACGCCCAGTTTCAGTTTCCATTCCTGGACCATGCAGTAGAGTGTCGGCACGATCAGCATCGTCATGATGACAATTACCATGCCACCGAAGCTGGGAATCGCCATCGGAATCATGATATCCGAACCGCGTCCGGTCGACGTCAAGACGGGGATCAAGGCGAGAATAGTCGTTGCGACCGTCATCAGGCACGGCCGAACGCGCCGGCAACCGGCGATGAGGGTTGCCTCGCGTGCCTGCGCCGCATTGGTGATCGGCTGCCGCGCAAAACTCTGATCCAGGTAAGTCGCAATGACGACCCCATCGTCCGACGCGATTCCGAAGAGAGCGAGGAACCCGACCCAGATCGCGATGCTCAGATTGATCGGATGGATCTGGAAGAGGGTCTGCATGTTCTGGCCGAACAAATGGAAGTGCAGGAACCAGGGCTGGCCGTACAGCCAGAGCATCAGAAAGCCGCCGGCCCACGCCACGACAATTCCGCTGAACACAAGACTCGTCGTGATAACCGATTTGAATTGGAAGTAAAGGATGAGAAAAATGATGAACAACGATAGCGGCAGCACGACCATCAGCGTTTTCTGGGACCGGATCTGATTTTCGTAGTTGCCGGCGAACGTGTAGCTGACGCCCGGCGGCAGGACGAATTCGCCGCTGTCGATCTTCTGCCGCAGGTACGTCTGGCAGTCTTCCACGACGTTGACTTCGGCATTGCCCTGTTTCATATCGAACAGCACGTAACCGATCAGGAATGTATCCTCGCTCTTGACGACCTGGGGACCACGCACGTAGTCGATATCGGCCACCTGCGACAGTGGGATCTGCGAGCCATCTTTCGCGGTAACCAGGATCTCCTTCAGTGACTCGACCGTATTGCGCAGCTCGCGCATGTAGCGAACCCGGACCGGATAACGCTCGCGACCCTCGACGGTAGTCGTGATGCGGCGGCCGCCAATGGCGATTTCCACCACATCCTGGACGTCCCGAATGGTCAGCCCGTACCGCGCGATCTTCTTGCGATCGAAGTTAATCTCGAGATACGGTTTGCCTACAATCCGATCGGCGATGACGGCGGAAGCCTCGACGCTGCTAACCTCTTTCAGCAGTCCTTCGATTTGCAAGCAGACACGCTCGATGGTGTCCAGGTCGGGGCCTTTGACTTTGACTCCCATGGGCGCCCGCATGCCGCTCTGCAACATGACGATCCGCGCGGCGATCGGCTGCAGTTTCGGGGCCGAGGTCGTGCCGGGCACTTGCGCCGCTTTGACAATCTCCTTCCAGATGTCATCCGGCGTGCGAATCTGGTCGCGCCATTGGCGATAGGGACGGCCGTCCGGATCCGGGATTAGCTCGCCTTTCGTGTCGCGCGCGAACGCGTGCCTCTGCTCATCATATTTAAATTCCAAGCGGTGCCCGTCCTTGTCCGTGATATACTCGGGTTTGTAATTGATTACCGTCTCGAACATGGAGACGGGGGCTGGATCGAGCGGCGTATCGGCGCGTCCGAGCTTGCCGACAACCTGATCCACTTCGGGAATGCTCATCAAGGCCTTGTCTTGCAACTGCAGCACCGCCAGCGCCTCGCCAATCGATGCATGCGGCATCGTGGTCGGCATGTACAGGTATGAGCCCTCGTCCAGCGGCGGCATGAACTCCTTGCCCAGCCCATCCCAACTGCGTGCGAGCGTCCATTCGCTTTTCACCCGCAGTGATTGGTCGCTGATATTGTCCGCGGGATCTGGATTTCCCGTCCATTGCTTTTGTCGCAGCCCGGCCAGCCGGTACTTGAGGCGTTCCAGCGCGGAGAGCTTGTCGAGTTTTTCCGCCGCGTAGGACTGGGCATCATACTCCTTGGAGATGCGGCCGAGCAGCGGCGCCGGCCCCATCCAGGCAAGTCCCCCGGCGATGACAACCAGCGTTGGCAAGGACAGGAACAACAGCTTGTGGCCCAAGCACCAGCGCAGCAAGCGCGCGTACATCCAACGCTGGAATAACTGGAAGAACAACAGCAGCCCGCCAAGCATGAGCCCGACGAACATCAAGTTGCGTGTCAGCCCCTTCTCGGGGCCGAGCGGCAACCAATGCGCCGTCAGGAAAAACAACACGACCAGCACCGCCAGGCCGTTGGCCGCAACCGGCGCGAAACGGCGAAATCGAATTGGAATCGCCTGTTCAACCACGTAGTAGACGCCAATCACGGCGAGGATCGCACCGGCCCACCACGCCCAGAAAATGGCAATGCCAATCCCCGCGGCGATCAGCCCCACCAGAAAGAGGCGGCGCAACACTTTCGTCCTGATGCGCGCGGTAAACAACATGTGCGCGGCCGGCGGAATGATCGTCAGGGCCACGATCACCGAAGCACCCAAGGCAAACGTCTTCGTGAACGCCAGCGGTTTGAACAGCTTGCCTTCGGGACCGATCATCGTGAACACCGGCAAAAAGCTGACGATCGTCGTGGAAACCGCCGTCAGCACGGCGCTGCCGACTTCGCTGGATGCCCGATAAATCACTGCCATCCGATCCTCGTTCGGGTCCGCTTCTTCGAGGTGCCGCAAAATGTTCTCGCACAGAATGATCCCCATGTCGACCATCGTCCCGATGGCAATGGCGATCCCGGACAAAGCAACGATGTTCGCATCCACGTGGAACGATTTCATCGCGATAAAACACATCAACACGGCCAATGGCAGCAGCGCGCTGATCAGCAGCGAGCTGCGTAAGTGCATGACCGAGATCAAGATCACGATGATCGTGACCAGGATTTCCTCGGTCAGTGCCGTGTTGAGCGTGCCCAGCGTCTCGTGGATCAGGCCGGTTCGATCGTAAAACGGCACGACCGTCAAATGGCTCGTCGTGACCCACGCCGGCCACTTTTCGCGGGGCGTGGATTTCAGATACTTGACCCATGCATCGTGGTCCGTTTCGGCGCCATGGTAGGCCTGAAACCCGGCCTTGTCCGCGTAGGCTTGCACTTCCTCGCGGGTCGTCTTCGAGTAGTCGATCACGGCCTTGGTCGGCAGGCCGGGGGACAATTCCTTGATCTTCTGCTTGACGTTCTTGATGGCTTCGAGTGGATTAAAACCGTAACGCACGACCACGACGCCACCGACCGCTTCGGCGCCGCCCTTGTCCAACGCGCCACGGCGGATCGTCGGGCCGCGCGACACGTGCGCCACGTCCTTCACGTAGATCGGCACGGCGTCGTTCACGGCGACCACGGTGTTTTCGAGATCTTGGACGCTGCGGACGAACCCAAGCCCGCGAATGAAATACTCGGCCTTGTTGATCTCGATCGTGCGCGCGCCGACGTCGATGTTCGATTTGCGCACCGCCATGAAAATGTCGTCCAGATCGACGCGTGCCGCGCGCATCGCGTCCGGATCAACATCAATTTGATATTCCTGCACGAACCCACCGACCGAAGCGACCTCGCTGATACCGGTGGCGGCCAACAACGCGTACCGTACATACCAGTCCTGCGTGCTGCGCAGTTCGTCCAGGTTCCAGCCGCCAACCGGTTTGCCGTCGGGATCCCGACCCTCGAGCGTATACCAATAGATCTGGCCCAGCGGTGTCGCGTCGGGCCCGAGTGCTGGTTGGACCCCTTCGGGCAGGGTTCCCGACGGCAGACTGTTGAGCTTTTCCAACACCCGCGTTCGCGACCAGTAGAACTCGACGTCCTCGTCGAAGATCACGTAAATGGACGAGAAACCAAAGAATGAATAGCTGCGAATCGTCTTGACGCCTGGCACGCCGAGCAACGATACGGTCAGCGGATAGCTGATCTGGTCCTCGACGTCCTGCGGCGACCGGCCGGTCCAGCGCGTGAAGACGATCTGCTGGTTCTCGCCAATGTCGGGGATCGCATCGGTCGGTACCGGATCGCGTGGCATGCCTCCAAGGTCCCAATCAAATGGCGCCACCATTGCCCCCCACGCCACGACGATAACGACGAACAGCGCGACGATTATCTTGTTGTGCAGGCAAAAGTAAATGATCTGGTCGACTGGCGAACGACGTTCTGGCACCGCATCATGCGATGTAGCGTGATCTTGACTCACTTGGGTTGGTCCTCTTGATGGTTATCGATGTCCACGCGTTTGACTCGATCGGCGCACGAGAGCATTGACGCGCCATAGTACGGGTTCTTGGTTTGATTATCACTTTGAAACCAAATGGCGCCACGCCCGTTGAATGCCATCGGACAGTGCAGTTCGAACTGGGGCCCGACATTCTTCATGCCGAACGAGATGATCAGCGCCTTAAGTTCGTCCGACAGCTGTGCGAAACCGGATCGAAACGCTTCGATTTCGCGGGCTTTGGCAAGATTCCCAACGATCGTCGCCAGGTTGCCGAGTTCCTTGATCCAGACCGCCTGGGCGTCCGCGGCCAGGGCGCGCCCGTCGATCGAGCCGGCAGCCTGCTGGAACTGGGCCAACGCCCGTTGGGCGTCGGCCAGATTATCGGCCGCCAGCGCGCGACCGATTGGGAGATACGCCGTCCAGATTCGCCCGAGCTGGACCCGGAATTGCTCCGGAACCTGGATCCGCTTGCGCCGGGGCGGCAAATCCGCGAGCCCGAAATCGGCGCGGACACGTTGGATGTGTCTCGCGAGCAACCGATAGACGCGATCCGCGTCCTTCATGGTTCGCACCGCACTGCCTTCCACGACATCGTTGGTCAGCAACATGGCCAGCTCATTCCACTGCATCATCGGATGGTCACCCAAACCACTTGCATCGACGCCGTTGAGTGTCTTGCCGACGGCGGCGAATGCTTGGCGAGTTTTATTCAGATCGGCCTGCTTGATGGCCAGTTTTACCGCGTCATGCGCCATGGTCAGTCGCAGTAATTCTTCCTGGAATGGCGCCGGCACTCCGGCCATGCCGGCCGTCTTGCCCGTCTTTTTCTTCGTCGCCCCGCCATGCTGATGGCCCCCACCGCTGCCCCCGCCCGCCGGCGTCATCATGCTCGGTTTGGCCTGGATCTGGATCTCGCTATCGATCTTGAAGTTACCCTGCGTCACGACTAAATCACCCGCCGCCAGACCACTCGCGACTATGTAGTAATCACCGCCGCGCGGACCGAGAACGATTTCGCGACCGTTGAACGTCGGTTGCTTGGCCTTGGGATCCTCGACATAGACAATGGCGCGCGTACCGGTCACCAGCGCGGCCGACGCGGGAATGACAAGCGGCTTGGCCATGGGGTCGGTCTCCGCCCCCACGTAGCCCAACGACTCGGCACGCACCAGTGGCATGTCGCAGTCCTTGCAGTCGCCAGGGCGGTCCTTGATCATCTCGGGGTGCATGGGACAGATCCATTTTCCGGCCAGGTCCGGGTCCATCACGCGCCCGCCACTGGCGATATTGGACCGAACTTGGGCGCGCACGAACATGCCCGGCTTCAGTTTTCCCGAAGTGTTGTCCACGTTTACGCGGACCTTGATCGTGCGCGTCTTGTCATTGAGTATCGGCTGAATAAACGCGATGCGCCCTTCGAATGTATTGCCCGGGTAGGCTTCGGTGGTGAACGTCACGCGCTGGCCGTAACGCAGCCACCCGATGTCCGATTCGTACGCGTCCAGGTGCACCCACAGATGTGCCAAGTCGGCGATCGTGTAGATCCGCTCGCCAACGCGCACACGCTCGCC
>CAZSOG010000372.1:0-5768 GCA_964607555.1 uncultured Pirellulaceae bacterium
CACCGAAAACACGAAATCCGTGCGCGGCGTGTCAAAATCGGGTATCGAAACGAGCACGCGAGTCGTATTGACACACGGCAACTGGACGGCCCTGCAAAAGATCCCGACACTCGAAATCAGCATACCGCCGGCATAGCCGGCGGATTTCTAATGATGAACGGAAAGAGCGCGTTCACGGCCTTTGGCCGCGAACGGCTACTCTGTCTGCCGAGTTTGCCGCGAAGTTGCTCACAGCATCGAAGACAACTCTCCTTTCGAACCGATGTGACCTGACCGAACGAGACTCCCAGTCCTCCTCTGGCAGACTTGTCCCGACAGAGCGTATGATTGCTGGATACGCTGGACCATTCTCGACGTGAGAACGCTGCCCAAGCGAGTCAGATTCGTCGCGATGGGGGATATTATGTGCATTGGGAGAATTATCGTGATGGTCAATCGGCGTACACCTGATTCTTACGTACCAACTTGGGTCTTGTGCCGAGCTGGGATGATCATGGCGGTCGTGTGCGTGGCATGCCGGCTCACTCCGGCACAGGTGCCACATGTTGGCGAACTTGGACCCAACAGATATCTGAATCCGGTAGGCCAGATTCTAACGCCGGCCGGCATTCAAGTCGATCTACCCGGATTGCGTCCGCAGACCCTGGCGCTCAGCCCGGACGGTCGCCTGTTGGTCACTTCGGGCAAGACCCACGAATTGGTCGTGGTCGATCCGCAATCGGGCGAGGTACTTCAACATGTACCGCTCCCGTCCGACAAGGTGCGGGCCGACGCGTCTGAATCCGGCCAAGTGCAACCGGCGCTGCCCTCGGATGAGAAAGCACAGGTAAGCTACACGGGACTCTGTTTTTCGCCGGACGGGTCAAGGATTTACTTGTCCAATGTCATGGGTAGCATCAAAGTTTTCGCGGTCGACGCCCGGCGGCAGGTCACCGGCCTTTTCTCCGTCCCGTTACCGCGGGCCGACGCGCCGGGCCGAAAGGAACCGATCCCCGCAGGCCTGGCGATCTCGGCGGACGGCGGCAAACTGTATGTTTGCCTGAACCTGTCGAATCGGCTGGCTGAAATCGATTTGGCAACCCATCGAGTAACACGTCTGTGGAACGTTGGCGTGGCGCCTTACGACGTCGTACTGCTCGATGGTAAGGCATACGTGACCAACTGGGGCGGCCGGCGTCCCGAAGCGGACAGCCTCACCGGCCCCGCCGGGGAGGGCACGCGCGTACGCGTCGATCCGGTGCGGCACATTGCGAGCGAAGGCTCCGTCACCGTGATTGACTTGGCAGCACACCGGACGCATAAGGAAGTGCTGGTCGGCTTGCACGCGTCGGCCATGGCGTTGGCGCCAGACCATCGTTATCTAGTGATTGCCAATGCGGGCAGCGATACGCTCAGTGTGTTGGACACGCAAACCGACCAGATCGTTGAGACCATCGCGACTCGCCTGCAACCGGCCGGGCTGTTCGGCAACAGCCCCAACGCACTCGCTTTCAACGACTCGGGCAGCACGCTGTTCGTGGCCAACGGCACGCAAAACGCCATTGGTGTCGTCCGTTTCCAGCCCGGTCAGTCCAAGTTGTTTGGCCTGATCCCGGTCGGCTGGTTCCCCGGCGCGTTAGCCTACGACGCTCCGCGCCGACGACTTCACATCGCGAACATTAAAGGCGTTGCCGACACGCGGAAGATCGCCGGCACGAAACCGGAGTTCAACACGCATGAGTGCCATGGGACGCTGTCGCTGGTCCCCATTCCAAGCCGTGAGCGTCTCCAACGAATGACGCGCACGGTACTCGCTAACGCCTGGCATGCGCGCATGCAAAAAGCCGGGCTCCCCGCACGAGTCGGTCAGCCGCCGCGTCCCGTGCCGGAGCGCGTGGGCGAACCTTCGGTCTTTGAACACGTGGTCTATATCATCAAGGAGAATCGGACCTACGACCAGGTGCTCGGCGACGAACCGCGTGGAAACGCCAATTCGTCGCTTTGTATCTTCGGCAAGAAAATAACGCCCAATCAGCACAAAATCGTTGACCAGTTCGTTTTGCTTGACAACACGTACTGCTCCGGGATCCTCAGTGCCGATGGGCATCAATGGTCCGACGCGGCATTGGCGACCGACTATTTGGAAAAGTCATTCACCGACTTTCCACGCAGCTATCCGGACGGGATGGAGGATGACGATGTCGACGCCCTGGCATATGCACCGAGCGGGTTCATCTGGGATAACGCTGTCGCGCATGACAAGAGGCTCCGCATATATGGCGAGTTCGCAATCACGGAAACGAAATGGAAGCAGGACGGCAATTCCAAAGACCCGACGTTCCTGGACTACTATCGGGACTTTGTCGGCAAGACAGACCGAATTGAAATTCGCAGTCGGCCGGCCATCGAGTCGATACGCCCGTATCTGGCCATGCATACCGTCGGATGGGATATGGACATCCCGGACGTGTTTCGCGCGGCCCAGTTCATTCGCGAGCTGCACCAATTCGAAGAACGGGAGACGATGCCGCACCTGATGATCATCTGCCTGCCGAACGACCATACGTCGGGAACACGCTACGGATCACCGACTCCAGCGGCGCAAGTTGCCGACAATGACCTGGCATTTGGACAGATTGTTGATGCGCTGAGTCACAGCCGGTTCTGGAAGAAGACTTGCATTTTCGCGATCGAAGACGACCCGCAAGCCGGCTGGGACCATGTGAGTGGCTTTCGGACGACAGCGTACGTGATCAGCCCATACACGAAGCGGCACGCCGTTGTCAGCCGACCGTATACGCAACCAAGTCTGCTGCGAACCATCGAATTGGTCCTTGGTTTGCCGCCCATGAACCGCCTGGATGCCGCCGCCGAACCGATGGACGCGTGCTTCACGGATACGCCGGACTGGACACCGTTTACCGTCGCGCCCAACAATGTACCCCTGGACCAAATGAACCCAAACCCAAAGAAGATCTCGGACGCGTCCGCACGTCGTTGGGCGATCGCATCCGCTGAACTCCCGCTGGACGAAGTCGACCGGTGTCCGGAAGATCTTCTGAATCGAATCCTGTGGCACGCCATGAAGGGGCCGGAGACGCCATACCCAAATTGGGCCGTCAGCGCGGACGCGGACGATGATTGAGCCCGGAAATCTCCAACAACACCATGTCGAGTGCTGGAACATCGAGTTCAAAGCGCGGCGTCTCGTGGGTGCGTCGACCGCCCGACGCACTGATCTCTTGGACCGCCACATCGGTTCGTCGGCCGAGCAAGGGTGTTAGATCCATAGGCAATCGCACGGCCGTCGGCTGCGGGTTCACCATGACCACGCCGATTCGACCGTCGTCGAGTGTCCAGACTTCATGCGCGACAGCCGGCACGACGATATCAGGCTGTTGCGCGCCGCCCCGAGTCACCTTGAATCGTCGCGAGGGGATCGCCAGGGTCAGAGGTCGCTGCATGCGTCCCCAGACAAGGTAATCGTGCGCGAATGTTCGGTAGCCGGTCACACAGCGTTTCATGAGCGTCATGAACTGCTCCTGTTGCGTGGCGTTCATCCCCCGCAGACCTTGCGGCGGAACCAGGCCCGGCATCTGTCCGACGGTGAACCCCTTGGCGAGAACGTAACACGGATGCCCACCCGACTTCCAAGGATAAAATGCGGCCCAGCCGATCAGGTTTTCGTGATACAGATACATGAATAAAGGCGCGGACCGCGTACCGGGGCGAACCACCGGCCATTCATTCGTGATCCCGAACGGTCGTTCCTGGCACATGTTGAGCCACGGCAAGTACAACTCGTTCGGCTCTTCCATTGACAGGGCAAAATCCGGATCGAGGGGACGACACGCCGCGCAAATCCTTGCGTACAGATCGGCCATCGCTAAATGGACCCAGCGTCCGTCTCCCGGCGGGTGTCCGTGGTCCTTGCTCCAGCAGACCGATGCGGCGTACGCTCCGCTTACTTCCTGATCGAAGTGAATCACGCTGTAACCATTACGCACGCAGTACTTTGAAAAATCGACGATCGAGTTCTTTGCATACTCGGTCGCGCGACAGAGACGCGACCATTTTTGGCCATGAAAATCATTCTTCTTGGTCGATGTTTGGATCACGGGCTCCCCGTCGGGACCGTGCACCGCCCAGGGAGCCACTTCGCGATCGAACAATTGCTGGCCATCGTACAACTCGCCTTCAGGGGTTCCCTGCTGAATCGTCCACCGATACCCGGACAGCATGATCATACTCTGTCCGCCCAGCGATCGGGCAACTTGTGCCGACCCGCGAAACGTGGCTTCGTCCGGCATGACTGGCCGGTACTGCTGCGCACACCAGGTGCCGTACCGCTCATACCCGCGATTGTTTGGCAGGACCGGGATCTGGAACCGATCGCGGTAGTCCTTGAGAAATGCTTCAAGTTTCGATTGATCACCACGCGGCGTTAACTGACGCGGATTGTACAGCGTGACCAATGCACCGTGGCGCAACCATTCGGGCGTGTCTCTTCGGTCACGCACCTTCCGTTGTGCCCACGGCTGGCGTGCGGCCCACGTCCTGTAGATGTTCGCCGCGTCGAACCAGCTGGTGCCGCCACGACGTGCATCGCCCGTAAACGGTCCGATAATCACCGGATACGTGGGTGCCATATCCTTGCCGGCCACGGCCGGCGCCAGGTGCGAAATGGAAAACTGAATTTGAAAACCGGGGTTGACCGTGAATTGTTTGGGATAACCGTCCGGATCATTCGTCGCCATGTAGAGTCCGTCCGTGGGATCGCAATACGCCATGACCTGGCACGATAATGGACCGGGATAATCGCCGGACAAGTCACCCGCGTTGTCGCGAAAAGTCTGACGCGGGTCGTCGATCACCATGCCGTCGAATGCCGGATAGAGGAGCACGTCGTCGTCGCTCCGGTCACCCAGTTGCTCGGGTGCATTGATGATCGGAAATGTCATCCGTGTCACGGCAGCATCGCTCGAGTTTTTCACGGCGCCGCGACACGCCAGCAAGCCGGTCTGTTGGTCGACCTGATAGGACAGTGTCACCGTCAGGCCCGGATGTCGAGCGACAAAACGGATCCCGAGTCCGCCATCGAATCGCTCGGCTTTGTCCGCCGTGGCCTGGTCACTGGTAATCGTCTGGTGTATGCCGGATTTGTCGAGCGTTAGTTCATACGCTCTCCGGTCGGCACTCGGTTGAATCAATACCCGGCCGGTCGGCTTATGCACAAGCCGGCCGATTGCTCCGTTTTTGAAAAACTGCAGCCGCCAGTCGTCTGTCTGCAGGATCGGCCCGTCCGGCTCCACCGCCTTCGGATCGTATGGTTCGATCGCGACGCCATCGAGCCAGACGGTCCCCTGACTCTGGCCCAAGAAGAAATTCACTTTCCCAACCGGTTGCGTGCTCGAACGACCGCGAAATACGTAGCGGTACTGTTTCCATTGCGTATTGAGCGACACCGTGCGGCGGACGCCCAGATTCTCCCAAGGTTTGTTGCGGTTCATTAATACAATTTGGAGCGTTGTCGGCTGTGTCGCACGTGCCCAAAACAGCAAGGCATAGCCCTTGCCAGGGACTAGCCGTTGGTTAGGAAATGATTGTGACAGCTGCAATCGATGGGCAGGCCCGTTGACTTCGACGCGAATGCGCGCCGCGTTGCCGCCCGTCGGGCTATCGGCCGGCACCACGGCAAACTCCGCCCGTGCCATCTCTTGTTGCGACAGTCCCCAACCCTCTTTCCCCTTGTCAAAACCGCCGTTCGGCAGAATCTGCGCGCACGCGGT
>CAZSOG010000373.1:0-5766 GCA_964607555.1 uncultured Pirellulaceae bacterium
GACCTTCGTCTCCCTCGCCTTGATTGAGTGATCCGGTTTCCCGTATTCCTCCAGTGTCGGGTTCACCGTTACCTGGCAATTTCGGCGTGCGGCTATCAGGCCAAGCGAAATCCATATCTTCGCTTTGATTGCGCAACTCTTCACCAACGAGAGCCATCCGTTCCACGCCAACATCGGGGATATCGCCCGGCGAATCGTACATGTATCCATCGTGGGAATCGAATCGATTACCGATTATCGCGTCAACCTGTTCCTGTCCACCGTCGGTTTTCAAAACCAACGCCCGAGATAACTGTGCGAAGTTGGCGTCCAGCCCATCGCGCGCACTAGTTATGTCTGACGCGGAATACGCCAGTTTATCTTGACTAGCTTCATCGCGGCCGTAAAACGAGTCGACATAAAAACCAGAAAGCCTGTCCTCGGCATCCGCCGCATCCGTGCTATCGAGGTTATTAACGACTCCTGTCCCCGCGAGCTCCGAAAGCTCGAATCCGAACAGATCGTCCGTTCCCTCTCCCTCGCCGCTCGACTCGTCCTCAGCGCCAATTCCTGATACGGCGCCATCACGATGCCCCGCCATGACAGGTAATGCCTGGACCACAACGGCTTCCCGGGACTCGACCGGGTAACTATCCGACGCGTACGCAACAACTAACTCGAACGAATACCCGGCTATCCCACCGTAGAGCAAACAGCGATCCTCCAGTTGTTGCACTTGTAGAACACGGTGGCACGACGTGTTTCGCCCGCGCGTGCTACGTTTGTTCGACTTCCACCAACCGCTCATCGATGATCCTCTCTAAACGAGATCTCAGCGAATCCTTCAACAACCTGTATTATCAGCTAACGGGCCCATCTACGTCAAGAGAAACGCGGTGAGGGCCCCGCGCCAAACATCTCGTTTCCGCCACACGAGTTTCTTCACGGACGCGTTATGGTAAGAAGCAGGGATGGCCAAATGGGTGGACACTTCTACTCGCTGTCTCCGCGAACCACCCATTTTTCAGAATCCACGCGCGCGCCACCCTGGTTTTTCCGTTGTATCCATTAGTTCGACGGCATTAGCTCGACGGCAACTGTGACACGCACGTCGTTTTGGCTGCATTTGGATGAGGCTTGCAAGGAGGAGAACAACAATGTTGGTACTTTGCCGGAAAGCGGGGGAAAATCTCGTGATCGGTGACGAAATCGTCGTTTCCGTCCTGACCGTTCGTGGCGGGCGCATCAGGCTTGGTATTGACGCCCCACCGTCGGTACACGTACGGCGTGAAGAGTTGAAACCTTTCGAGCTATCGGCCACCCCTGAATCGATACGCACAAGCCAAGCGTGTTGCAACCGGTGACCCGATTGATCAAGCACCAGAATATCGAGGGAAGGGACCGTGTAATTTACGCTGCAGCGAGCACCGAGTCGTTGCGGACCGGATGATGCTTTCAGGAACACTTTGAACAAGGAGAAGAAAAATGGACAATTTACGAAAATTACTCGAGGGCATGGTGGCATTCGCGATTTGCTGCCAAGTGGTCAGCGCCGGTCAACCGTCCATGGCGAGAACGACGACTCCACGCAGGCTGACTTGGAGCAACTACGCGGGCAAGAAAATCGACGGCGAATGGACAGTTGCAAACTACGGAACGGCGCACGCGGTCGTGACGCGAAAACGGGGACACGTCTTTATCGACGGTACGGCACTTGAGAAGCTCAATGACGCCAACCGTGAAAAACTGAGACTGATCACCGGCTATTCTCCCTCCGAATTCGCGGCTAAGACAGCGCGAATTGGCAGGAAGCCTTCGCACATCCGATTCGATGTCGTCGTGCTGAGGAATATTGCAACAGGGAAGTTACTTAGCATGCCGGTTGCCATGCTGGCCAATCGCGATCGCGAAACGGCGAGAGAAATCGGCCGCCAAATCGAGGTTGCCCGGGCCGAGAAGCTGAAGACGCAGATGCTGCTTGCCGCACAATTGCGCAAATTGGGAAAGCTCCCTCCCAAGACGTCAAAGAGCGGCCCGGCGAACGTCGAACAACACGGGGAGTTCGAGGGACAGTTTGGGCAGCAGGGTGGCCCAGACGAGAAGTCGGGATCAGAATCTGGCGGTGAACACTGATGGTCGAGTGAGAGACGCCATCGGCAGCCACCTCGGGAAATAAATGTTGGTCACCATCTTAGAGGCAGCAATATGAAACGTCACAAGAAAAAGACCCAAACTGAACTTCGGCGGCGGAAAACTCGACCTCTTCACGTGGAACAGTTGGAAACCCGCGCCATGTTGTCGGCAAATTTCCTGCATAACGACGCGGTTCCGTTGGATGTGAACGCCGATCTGTTCGTATCGCCCGTGGACGCCCTCGCCGTCATCAATCAACTGAATCAGCGGGCGATCGGGCCTGAGTCCGGCGACGGCGGACCGCGTGCGTCTCAGTTCTTTCTGGACGTGAATAACGACTCGGCACTTTCGGCGGTGGACGCCTTGCTTGTCATCAACTCGCTGAACGACCATCTGGCACCGCCGATGCCGCTGGCCGCCAAGACGCCCCCCGCGCCCACGACGACGCCCACGCCCCCAACCACACGTGATCCATATGAACAGCATGGCGAACATGAGGGTCAGTTCGGACCGCAAAACGAGGCGGGCGACCGGACCGAAGTGGGGGAGACGAAGGACGATGTGCCGGTAATATCCCCAGCGTCTCCGGCCGTCGCTAAGACGCTCCCCCCGGCCAATGCCGCGCCCACGACCCCAACCATACCTGATCCGTATGAACAGCATGGGGAACATGAGGGTCAGTTCGGACCGCGAAGCGAGGTGGGCGACCGGACCGAGGTGGGTGAGACGAAAGATGATGTGCCGGTAACACCGCCAGCGGCTCCGGCCGGCGCCAAGACAATTCCGTCGCCGGCAAAACCAACCGTCGGGCAATCTGACACTGACGACCAGTGGGAAGACGGCACTTTGGAACCTGGCGAGATGGAATTGGTAGCATTACTGAACGGCCCAGCAAAGGCAGGTCAAACGACAGCAAAGGGAGTGATCACGTTTGAACATGGCCGTGAAAATGGTCGCCCAAAAGATGAGCTCTATCTCGCCGTGACTGGCGTCGACGCGAATGCGACGCTGGATATTCTGGTAAACGACACTTTGATTGGCCAATTGACAACGAACGCGAGTGGGTATGGCCAGTTGGCGCTGGTAAGCGGTACGCCGGATACCGGTGAATTGCCATTGCCCGCGAGTTATCCTGTAGTTGACGCCGGTGTCATTGTTAAAGTCGGTGCGACACTCCAGGGGACATTTGCGCATCATGCATGGTAGCCCTCTTGTTTGAGAAACGTCCCTGACTTCTTCTGGATGACCATGACAGATCGTTCAACCACGTCGCGGTCGCAGCCTCTTTTTATCAAAGCTACCTGCCATGAAGAAACACATTCTGAGCAAATCACTTCGGAAACGGACCCACTCCACTGCCAGGGAATTGAATCTTGAAACGTTGGAACCTCGCAATCTGTTGAGTTCCGACATATGGCTTGCCGGTAGCCTGCACGCTCACGTCGGTGATCGATGCGAGGTGTCAACGGCAACCGGGCCGGTCCAGCCTACTCGACTTGTTCGCCAGGACGTGGGCGCCAGTACCCGGACCTTGCAGCAGGAATCCCGTTCGCGAGAGCAACTGGGTGAACGGGATGAATTTCCTTCCCAACGGAGACTCGACATATCGACGCTGTCCGCGCCACAACTGGATCCTCAAGCACGGTGGGCGACCGCGGTCGATGACGCGTTCGAGAACAACGACTTCTGGTATCAAGCCGCGAACCTCGGCACGCTCAGTCACGTCACGACGCTTGATCATCTTGTCATGAACGATCGCGCGGACTGGTACCGTTTTCAACTCGATCGAACGGCTGATGCGTCGAGCGCGGTCAGCGTTCAATTTCAGCATGCGCGTGGCGACATCGACATGGTTGTCTACGACCGCCTGGGACGCCGTGTCGGCTATTCCAACGGCACGACGGATGCCGAAACTGTGCCATTGGCGGGCCAACGAGCCGGTACGTATTACGTGGTGGTTTACGGCTATGCCGGCGCAACCAATCCAGACTACTCTCTACAAATCACACCGGGAAGCATACTGCAAGACGATGCCTTCGAGCAAAATGACTCGTGGACGCATGCGTCGGACTTGGGGACGCTTCAGTCAACAGCGACATTTACCGGATTGGTCATGGCGGACCGGCACGACTGGTACCGGTTCGCGATGAATGGGACCGGCACCAGTACCAGTTATGTTGGGATCACGTTCCAACACGCGCGCGGCGATTTGGATTTGAGTATCTATGACACGTCCGGACGACTCGTCGGATATTCCAACGGCGTGCGTAATAGCGAACGCGTATCATTGGAGGGTTTGTCCGCGGGCACGTACTACGTGCACGCATACGGCTATTCCGGCGCGACGAATCCGGACTACACGTTGATCGTAAACCCCGGGATTCTGACGCGCCCACCGGAAGTCCCCGCGCCGCCGGCGCCCACGCCATCTGCACCATCTGCACCGACCACGCCGACACCGTCGGCGTCCGCATTTCAGATCGACGTCTCAATGACTGGTTTGACGTTGCCGCAACAAGCCATCGTGCGTGATGCGGCGGTGCGGTGGGAACAGGTTATCGTGGGTGACTTACCCAACGAGATTTACGCCGGCCGAGTCATCGATGATCTGGCGATCGATATCAGTGCCCGTCCCATCGATGGTCCTGGCGGGATTCTTGGTGGCGCCTCTCCCGACCAATTTCGTTCCGGCACGCTTATCCCCTACCATGGCAGGATCCAGTTCGATTCGGTCGACCTCGCGCGGCTCGAAGCGAACGGAACCTTGCGCGACGTCATTTTACACGAGATGGGGCACGTTCTGGGCATTGGCACGATCTGGCAAGGCCTGGGCCTGTTGGCCGGCGCGAATACCAGCGATCCACGATTTCTCGGGCCCCTGGCAACCGCCGAGTACAATGCATTAACGTCGGGCGTCGCGACGTCGGTGCCCGTGGCCAACACCGGCGGGCCAGGCACGCGCGACGGTCATTGGCGGGAATCGGTGTTTACGAATGAGCTGATGACCGGTTACGTCGGCCCCGGACAGAATCTGCCCCTCAGTCGTATCACGGTCGCCTCGCTGGCCGACCTTGGATATCAAGTCAACATGGCGGCCGCCGATCCATACCAGCTGGCGTAGGCCAACGGTTTCCAGGGGCTCACGCCGCCTGGCTACATCCTGTCGCCGCTACGCGGCTGGCGTTCGATAGCACAAAGTCTCATGACCATGGTGTGGTGATCCGTCGTTTGCGGTCCGGAATGGAATCCGTTGCATGGTGATAACCGACGCCATGCGGTGAGGTGCCACAATGAGCAACTCCAAAACCGATAGGTATGCGATTCTCGTGACTCCATTTTCCAGGCTGGCCGCGCTCCACCGATGGGCATGGTGAAATCGCGCTTGGCAACGACCGGTGCACGTACCAAGGGTTCACGGTTGGGACATAAGCCGGATGCGTAACCGTTCACGGCCATTGGCCATGAACGGCAGGTTAGCTTAATCTTAGTCTTAATCATAACGCGGGCTTCGCCCGCACCCGAAGAAGGGTGGCATCCGGCAATGAAACATGCGCGCACCGTGCGCGCATGTGGCAGCCTAAGAATCTAACGAGGCGTTGCCTCCAACCAACGGACGGATCCCGGCACGCTGGAACGTATGATTCTGCACGACCG
>CAZSOG010000374.1:0-5762 GCA_964607555.1 uncultured Pirellulaceae bacterium
GCCGCCTGCTCAACCGACTCCAACGGAAACCCCGCTAGGGATCGATCCGAAGCACCGTATATTGAACACCTTTCTTCCTGCTCAGCATCGGTCTCTCCTAAGAACCTGTAACAAAACTCAGCTTCCAAGATGTACGATGGACGTCCACGTCCGTCGAAGAAGCGGATAATAACTCTGCCGAAGCAGTTTTGTTACAGCCTCTTAGGGCGCTATATGACTGATCGGACCGATCCGTCCGGAGAAGGCGCGTGGTCCACTGCGGACGCCCACCACCAACACGCCGACAACGTGGAAAATCAGTTTACGGTGCACATGACTCTCCGGGAGGGCAAGTGGACCAGCTTACGATCAAGGCCCAGGCACCGGTATTGCTACTACGTGTCCGAATCCGGACAATTGACACGACAGGACTTGCAATGGCGCTCGCCACGACGCACCTGCTAGATCGCAGCCTTGTCGGCTGCTCCTGACCCCGAATCTTCGGAGCCGTACGTTAACCGTCGAGGGCCGGGGGTGGGTCCGCTTCCCGATTCGAGTCGAGGAACGCGGCGAGAATCAATTGCGCGGCAATCATATCCAGTCGTTTCTTGCGTTGCTTGCGCGTCATCCGTGCCGCGCCAAGCAACTGCTCGGCCTGGACCGTCGAATAGCGTTCGTCGTAGACGCACGTCGGGCAATTCGTCACGCCCGCCAGCCATTGGGCAAACTGCCGTGATTCGCGCGATTTCGCGCTCTCCGTTCCGTCGCCATGGACCGGCAGTCCGACCACGAACCCGACGATCTCTTCGTCCCGCACGAGTTGCGTGAAGTGGGCCGCGTCGGCGGCCTCACCGGCTCGAGTATAGTTCTCCAAGGGGCTTGCGAGATGTTGACGTGGATCGGAGATGGCGATTCCGATCCGCACCGTCCCGTAGTCGATCCCGGCCAGTCGACCTTCGATGGGGAGCTTAATCATGATTACCGGTCCGCGTCGTGGCTGCCTCATTCGCCGCGGCCGGAATCGGGGTGCGTTTCTCCGCCGTGCGGAAATACCCGTGTTCGAGGAACCGCAAGGTGCTTTCTCGAACGACCTCTCGATCCATGATGAATGAATGCAGCCCGGAAACGACCAGGAAATCGCGCGCGCCCGGCAACCGCGTTTCCGCCACGCGGACCACGAAATCGTCTTTTCCTTCGAGCAGTGGATTCGTGCCAAACCACGAATCACTCTCCCCGGCGATGATCCCGAATTCACAGGGCGGAATGGCCAGATGATCCGCCAATCGGCTCCACCCTTCAGCGAGTTGCTCGCCGCTCACGCCGAAGACCAATTTGAACGCCGGGTTTTTCTTCATTCGTTCGGCAAGTTGCGCGCCATTGTTCGGCGGCGCTAACATGACAATCCGTTTGATTCGCGGGTCGATGCGGTGATCGGCGGCGGCGTCCATTTCGTCCTTGAGAAAATGCCGTATCACAATGTTCCCAAGGCTGTGCGCCACGAAGTCGATCTCCTTGACGCCCTCCAGGTGACTAACGACATCCCGCAACGCCTTGGCGTGATCGCGCACTTCGGCACGCGTGCTCGCATACGAAAAACAAAGCGTGCCGTAGTCACCGTGCTGTTGGACATAGTGCGCGATGCCGTCCATCGATCCGCGTGACCGGATCAGGCCGTGCACGAAGATCACGAGTCGCGGCTTCAGCGCGGGCAGGGATTGCGTTTGCTTCAGGGTCTTCCAACTGGCGTAGCACTGTTGCCACGTGCCCCACGCGCGACGGTCATTCCGCGGATCCAGGAGCCGATAGTGATCGGTCACGACATTCTGCTGAATCCGCCAGCCTTGGTAGATGAGGTGGTCGGTCCAAAACTGTTTTCCACCAAGTGTACGCATCGGTAGGTTCCAGTGCAATTTAGTGGCCGAAGGCTTTGGCACCACCGGCGTTTGCGCGCTCACGGGAAGAGCGACGAACGACACCGCGAATACCGCGCCCAGTGTCAAGACAAGTCCGATCGAACGCCATCTCATCGCATGCCTCCACGCTCCGCCAAAACATGACCGACCCCCGCATTGTATCACAGGTGCTTGGTCCAGCCTCTTTGTTCCAGTATCTTCACGATCTCTCGAATCGATTCCTCGTCGTCCTTGTTCGCAACAAGTGTCGCGTCCGGCGTGTGCACCACGATTACGTTATCCAGTCCGACCGTCACGATCAAATGATCATCGTCCGAACGGACAATCGAGTTCGATGTGCGTAACGCCAGATGACGGCCCAGCAACGTATTGCCCTGGTCATCGGTTCCGTGCATGCGGGCCAACGCTTGCCAACTGCCGACGTCATCCCACTGAAACGGGGCCTCGATGACCAGGACATTGGCGTAATGCTCCATGACGGCATAGTCAATGGACTTGCCTTGAATGGCAGCGAACTCACGCTCGATCACCGCGCCGAAAGTATCACATCCATGGGCATCCGCGATTGCCGTCAAGTGACCGTGCATCTCCGGTTCATACCGTTCCAACGCGTCGAGGATCGTCCGCGCCTTCCAGACGAAAATCCCGGAATTCCAATAGTAGTTGCCCGATTCGCAGTATTCGCGTGCCCGCCGGGCGTCCGGCTTTTCACGAAATTGTCTCACGCGAAATACGAGGGCTTCCGAAGACCCGGACGCGGCGTTATCCGTCAACGGTGCCGCACGTTCGATATAGCCGAATATCTCCGCCGGATATGTCGGCCGGATACCAAATGTGATGATTCGCTCGGGATCTTCTTCGACGAGCCGACCGGCTTGCCGAATCGCTTCCTGAAACGCCAGGTTCGATTCGATAATGTGGTCGGCCGGCATCACGACCATGACCGCGTCGGGGTCGCTCCGAAGGACAATCGAAGCCGCCAAGCCGATGCAGGGCGCCGTGTCCCGTTTACACGGCTCGCCAATAATCGCCGCCGCCGGCATTTCCGGCAACTGTTCGCCAATCGGGCCAACCAGACGACGGTTCGTGACCACCAGCACGCGGTCCGAGGAGACCAGGTCGCCCAAACGATCGACGGTCGCCTGGATCATCGTCCGGTCGCCGACCAGGTTCAGCAGTTGCTTCGGCTGCATCATTCGGCTTGCCGGCCAGAACCGCGTCCCCGATCCGCCCGCCATGATCACCGCGTGTAACATTTTGCCTCCTTTGAAGTGTCGGTTTTTTTGATAACACCTCCTACCTCCGTACCATACTGCGTCGCACGTTTCCATACTAGTACGAGTGTGCCTGTCACCGGTGTCTTGGCGGAGCAAATAGCCGTATTCGATCGTCTCTAACTGCTCGCGGACCAGAAGAGAAAGAACACTAATCGACGCTAATCCTCGCTAATATGGGAAAGCCGCATCTTGAAATGCCCTCGACTTTTCCACGACCTGCCGGATTCATGTTGGGTGTTGCAGACTCTCGAGGACGCTGTCCAACTATTCAAGCAGCAGCCGCCCGCCATCGCGCCACCGAGCCAGTGGGCGCGGCGCCTGACCCGGCGAAGCCCGCCAAAGCCACCGCGGCGGAACGCGGCAGGGCGTAGCGCGCGAAATCACGTCGTGTCATTCGGGCCATCACGTCGGACTCCTCTTCTCCCCCTTTTTCCGTTCCCTCAGCGGCACGTGACCAGCTGATACGAATGCACTCGCCCACGGTCCAGCGCGATGACGGCGCCGTGCAACACGCCGGTCGAGTACGAGCTGCCGGGGTTGATGCATAGGGTCCCGCCGAGTCGCGTGCTGCCGCCGCTCTCGTGAACATGCCCGTGCAGGCCCAGCAACGGCTGTCGCTCGAGAAGAACCTGCCGTACCGCCGTGCTGCCGACCGGGATGAATCGGGGTTTTCCGTTGTGGGTTTTTACCTTGAGACGCTCGTCACGTTCTGGTGCGTTGTCGAGATTCGACGCGTGCGGCGGAACGTGCACGTTGAAGATCGCGGCGTGAACATCGGACAGTTTGTCGGCAAGCTCATTCAGCACGGCCGCGATCCGCGGCTCCGGCAATTCGCGGTGGCTATGAAACGGCGTGAGATTACTATAACCAAGACTGAGCATCTCGACCACGCCGTGAATCGACACGATCCTTCCGTCGGGGTTGACCACCGTATCGCTTTGATCGATCAGCTCCGCAAGCTCCGGCGGATCATCGTTCCCCAACATCACATAACACTCGATGCCGGTTCCGCGAAGGCGGGATTCCGCGAGTTCCAACCAGTTGGCAATGCTCGTTCTCATGGCGTCGATCGCCAACAACTCCATCGCGGGGGACGTCGCCGTGGGGATCTCATCGTGCGTGACACGGACCGGATGGTGCCCGCGATTTCGCAATGTCCGCTCGAACGGACTCGCGCGCTCAGTGGTTGGGGCAACTTGCTTGCCGCTAATGTCACCGCCAACGATCAGCGCATCGACGGCATGGAGCGAAGCGGCATCCAAGAGCTTGCGGAAGCAGATGTCGGATCCGTGAATATCGGAAGTGAAAAAGATTTTCAACATGTCACCGTCCGTCCGTTGCAAGTTGGCTCGTTTCCGACGGCGCTGGCGGACCGACACAGGCCAATCGTGGGGAACAACCGGCCCAACGGTCGCTAAATAAAAAAATCACACTCATCATTTTCATGACGGGAGATACGTGGTCATGAGCGTTCCTCCCTCGGGGATCTCAGGGGCGGAGCCCTTGCCCAAGGTCTTGGCACGTTTCAGGACAGCGCCAGATTAATCCACGCGGACTGGGTCGGCAATACGGGCACAACCGCAAGTGGAACGGCGCCGCCAAAGATGGTAGGCTACAGCTTGCTCTTTTGCGATCGAGTAGTCAGTCTGATCGAGACGCGGCCCATTGGAGACCTGATGATGCGTGATTCGGCGAACAGCTCATCCGACGAGACGCGACGCTGGCAGAAACAGATTTTCATTTCGGTGTGGGTCACTTACTTCGCTTTCTACCTTTGCCGCTACAACCTGCCGATGGCGAAAACACGGTTATGCGCCACGTTTTCCTGGGGCCCCGAGGACATCGGGATTGTCTTCACCGCGCTCCTGATCATGTACGCAATTGGCCAGTTCGTTAATGGCCAGCTGGCCGACCGTTTTGGCAGTCGAGCGATCGTCAGCGTGGGGATTCTGGGATCGGTCTGCATGAACCTGGCGGTGTTCATGTTGGTCGTCGTTGGCGCGTCCGGCGCCGTGCAGCCGCGCCGCATGATTTGGTGGCTCACGCTGTTCTGGGGCGCGAATGGCTTTTTTCAGTCGATGGGATGGTCGCCGATGGTGCGCATCATGGCCCACTGGTATCCGTCCGCGCAGCGCGGCAAAGTGATGGGCCTGCTGGGAACCTGTTACCAGTTCGGTGGCGCTTTCTCGTGGTTTCTGGCTTTTTTTCTCACCGGCTACTTTGTGCAGCGCTTCGGTGGCGACTGGCGCAGCGTCTTCCTCGTTCCCGCCGTTCTGTTTGCCGCCGTTGGATTGTTCTTCTTCCTGACGATCCGAAATTGTCCCGAGGACGTCGGGTTGCCGGCTATCAACCGGGACGAACAGGAGGCCAGCGGGTCAGGCGCGGCGCCGCGTTTGGGACTCGTCGCGAATGTGCTGAGAACCTTGTCCAACCCGTACCTGTGGATCGTCGCGGGCGTTTTTTTCTTTCTCGACATGAACCGGTATGGGTTCATCAACTGGCTGCCGGCGTATCTGGATGATCAGATGGGGGAACATGCGTCGACTCTGTTAGTGAATTTCAAGGAGGTGATGAAGCGGTGCATTCATCCCCT
>CAZSOG010000375.1:0-5724 GCA_964607555.1 uncultured Pirellulaceae bacterium
TCGTCCGACTGGATAGTGATTTGGCGCAGTCCGTTCTCCCGCTGGTCGAACTCGCACAGGACATTTCAAAGTGGCGGCGAACTAACTTGGTAGCGATCATTGTCTTGAATTCCTTGCGGTGGGTGGGGGCGTAGCCACGTAGTGAGCGGGTTCTCATGGGGTTGCAGTCCGCGGTTGCGCTGGTTCCGGCAGCGGCAGGACCGGCGGACCTGCCGCGGGCGCGTTCGAGAATCCGCCGACCACGCGTTCCAATTCGGCAAGCGTCTGCCGCAACGACGCTTCGAGCCGGTGGTAGCTGACCTGATATCGAAACAGCTGACGCCAGTTGTCGACCAGCTGCAAAAAGTCCACCTCGCCCACATTGTAGGCACGGATCGATACTTCCAAAGTCTGCCGGGCCTTGGGCAGAATATCATCACGGAACAACTTCAGTAGGTCCTGCTGGCTTCGCGCCTTCACGAACAGGTCCGTGACATCCTCCAAGGTCTTGTCGCGTAATACATCGTACTGGCGCGCGGTGGCCACCGCCTTCGCTTCGGCCGATCGCACGGACGAATCAAGCCGTTTGCGATAGACGGGCAAGTTGACACCGGCCGTCAACAGAAACGCATCGCGACCGTTTGCCACCGGGCTAATCCCGGCGTCCGCGACATCGATCCACGAAAAACCAAGCGTTACGTCGGGCTTGTAATCGAGTCGTGCCAACTCGACCCCCAATCGATCGCGTTGAATCGCGGCCAGTTGTGCATGCAGTTCGGGGCGGGCGGCCACGGCCTGTTGTTGTAGTCTTTCGAGATCGTTTGGCGCCTCTTCCGCTGACAATTCGTCCAGCGCGAGCACGTTGGATTGCGGCGCGACGTGCAGTACGCCCGCGAGTCGTGCCTGGGCGCTGCCCAGTTGCTGCCGCAGCCGAATCAGCTCGTTGTCCACGTTCGAGATCTCCAGGTCCGCGCGCAGCACGTCTTGTTGACTAGCTCGATTGGCCTTGTAACGCGCGTTGGCGACGTCGCGAATTTCCCCCAGGAGCTTCCGATCGGCTTCCGTCACGGCGGTCGCCTGCTGCACGAAGTAGAGTTCGTAGTACGCGCGTTTGACACGCTGGACCGTCTCCAATTCCACGGCCGCCAGTTGGGCGCGCGCGACGTTGACTTGCGACTCGGCGACCCCGGCACGCGTGTCCAGTTTACCGAACCAGGGCACTTTCTGGTTGGCCGCCAGGATCATTTCCTGCTGCCCGGAGGCCGTCTGTACCTGCTCCGGTTGCAGCGTCATGTTGAACATCGGGTCCTGGAGACTCGCCGCGACCGGCACCTGATGCGCGAACGACTCCATCCGCTTGCGTGCCACCTGAATGTCGGGGTTTTGGCCCAAGGCGTATTGAATGTAGTCCTCGACCGGGTGCTGGCCTTCCAAACTTGGCGAAACCGGGCTGACCGCCTCGGCCTCGGGTTGGGCCGCATAGCTGGCCTGTTGCACGGAGTTCACGACCGCCGCGTAATCGGCGGTGCGCATCTGCCGAGTGCTCTTGCAACCGGCGAACCCGACGATTGTCACCAACAACGATATCCCTACCAGTCGCTTGGCCATCCTTGTCTCCCAGGCGAATTCGAGAAGCTCTCCCCTATCATCATCGTTATCGACACAAAGCGTGCGGCCGCGATATACGTTAACATCCCCGGCTGCGCAAAAATCCAACGTTCCTGTCAATTTATGCCGATTACGAAAAATGCGTTGACAAACAGTGGGCAACCGTCCAGCTTCTGCTTTGACCACCGCATCGTTCGCACATCGTGGAATGAGCGAATCCCTGGGGGTCCGCGAATTCATGTCCGCGAATTCATGTCCGCGAATTCATGGGGAACGCGTATCAGCTGTTATCCCGCATCTGGCGCCGTATCTTGAACGACCTGTACAAGTAATAGATCACGGGATAGATGAACAGCTCCATGATGAAGCTGGTGATCAGCCCACCGATCATGGGTGCGGCCAGCCGCTTCATTGTGTCGGATCCGGTCTCCGCGCCGATCATGATCGGTACGAGGCCAAACAAGGCGGCCATTACCGTCATGGTTTTGGGGCGAATCCGTTTGACGGCGCCATCGTGAATCGCCAGTTCCAGATCGCGCAGGTTCCGCATGCGGCCCATCTGTTTGAACTTCGTGAACGAGATATCCAGGTATAACAGCATCACGGCGCCCGTCTCGGCATCGAGCCCCGCAAGCGCGATCAGTCCGACCCAGACCGCCAGGCTGAGATGGTAGCCGAGCAAGTACAAGAACCACATGGCGCCAACCAGACTAAACGGAACCGCCAGCAAGATGACGACCGTGCGAAAGACGCTGCGCGTTCCCATGTAGAGCAGAAAGATGATGACCACCAGCGTGATCGGCACGACAATCATCAAACGCTGGTTGGCCTCTTGCATGTATTCGTATTGGCCGCTCCACGTGACACTGTAGCCGGCGGGGAAAGTCGGCTGATTGACGACCTTGTCGTCGATGACCGCACGGGCGTTACGGACATAACCACCGATGTCGCTGGTGGCCACGTCGACATAAATCCAAGCATTCAGTTTCGCCTGCTCGCTGCGGACGACGGGGGGTCCGGTATTGACCGACAAATCAGCCACTTGCTCAATCGGAATCTGGGCGCCAGTCGGTGTGGCAATCAACGTGCGTCGCAGCGATACGAGATTGTCGCGCAATTCGCGCGGATAACGGACGTTGACGGGATACCGTTCAAGTCCTTCTACCGTGGTGGTAATGTCCATCCCACCCAGCGCCGCCAGGATCACCTGTTGTACATCGTCGACGGTCATTCCATAGCGTGCGACCTCTTCGCGCTTGATCTTGAAGTCGACGTACCGGCCACCCACGGTTTTTTCCGCGAAGACACTGACCGTATCGGGCAAGGTCCGCAACTGCGCGGAAATGTCTTCCGCTATTTCCGCCAACGTGTTCAAGTCGGCGCCTGCCACCTTGACGCCGACGGGAGTCTTGATGCCGGTCGAGAGCATGTCAATGCGGGTCTTGATGGGCATGGTCCAGGCGTTGCTGACGCCCGGCAACTTGACAACATCATCCAATCCGGGAACGTGGGTGCCATCCGCCTTGTTCCAGCCGTACGTTAACTCGTTGTCCGTGATGGTTCGTTTTTCCGGCCAGAAATAGGCCAGCGGCGTTTTCAGCCAACCAGGCAACCCAGAGAACCAACGTTCAACGCGCCGCGTGCGCCATTTCGATTTGTCATGTTCCAGCGAGACCGTCGTCTCCAGCATGCTCAGCGCGGCGGGGTCGGTGGGCGTGTCGGCTCGTCCGGCCTTACCGAAGACGTGATGGACTTCCGGAAAGGTCATGATCAGCTTGTCGGTCTGCTGCATCAGTTCGCGCGCCTTGGTGATCGAAATCGACGGGTCGGTCGTCGGCATGTACAGCAGGTCACCTTCTTCCAACGGCGGCATGAACTCACTGCCCAACTGCGAGTAGGGCCACAGCGTGATAAGGACGAGCGTCACGGCAACCAGAAGCGTCAGCAGGCGTCCTCGAAGACTCACCCAGAAGAGTGGTTCATAGAGGCGCATGAGAATCTTGCTGACGGGGTTGCGATCTTCGTGCGGGATGCGGCCCCGAATAAAGAAGTCCATCAGCACGGGAATAATCGTGATCGAGAGGATGGACGCGGCACCGATGGCGAACGTTTTGGTAAAGGCCAATGGCTTGAACAAACGTCCCGACTGACCCGAGAGGCTGAAAATAGGCAGAAAACTGACCGTGATCACCAGGAGAGAAAAGAACAACTGCGGCCCGACTTCCTTGGACGCGTCGATGATGATCTGCGCGTGCGTGCGTTCGCCCGCATCCTGCTCAAGGTGCTTGTGCGCGTTTTCGATCATGACAACGGCCGAGTCGACCATGACCCCAATCGCTAGCGCAATTCCCCCCAAGGACATGATGTTCGCGTTCAGTCCGATGGCGTGCATCAGAATGACGCTTGCCAACACTCCGGTCGGCAACACGAAGATCGCAACGAGCGAGCTGCGGAAGTGCAGCAGGAAGATGATGATGATCAAGGCCACCACGGTCATTTCTTCGAGCAGTTTATGCTTGAGCGTGTCGACGGCCCGCTCAATGAGCGCCGAACGGTCATACTCGGTCTTGATGTCGACGCCGGGCGGCAGCCCCATCTTCAGTTCGTCCAGCCGTTTCTTGACGTTTTCGATCACCTGGTATGCGTTTTCACCAAAACGCATGACGACGACCCCACCCGCAACCTCGCCCTTCCCGTCGGATTCGGCAAGTCCGCGGCGAAGTTCCGGACCCAGATGAATCTGAGCCACGTCCCGCAGGAACGTCGGCGCTCCTTCTTGTGTCGTGCCGAGCGACACGTTCGCCAGATCCTGGATCGCGCGCTGGCTCGTTTCCGCATCGCTTGTACCGCCGCCCAGATAGCCGAGACCACGGACCATGTATTCATTCTCGGAGATCTCGATGACGCGGCCACCGACATCGTTGTTCGAACGCTCGATGGCGCGGCGCACGTCTTGAATGGACAGATTGAATGCCAGCAAGCGATTCGGATCGACTTCAACTTGATATTGCTTGACGTAACCACCGACGCTCGCGACTTCCGAAACACCTTCCACGGCCGTTAGTTCGTAGCGCAGATACCAGTCCTGCAAGCTACGTAATTTGGACAGATCTTGATTCGCGCGGACCAGTGGTTTGCCCGTCAGAGGGCACTTCCCCGGGTGATCGAAGACCCGCACGCGCACCAAACGGTCGCGGACTTTGGCCGGCGCGTCATGAACCGACGCGAACCAGTGGTCGGGCTGGTCGGGGTCCTGGTAGATCCCCGCCGAATAATCGGGCGAGTACCAGCCACTGTAGAGCGAGTATTCGTAGACCCAGCCGACGCCGGTCGCATCGGGACCCAATCGCGGCGTGACGCCGGCGGGTAATTTGTTCGCCACGAAACTCAAGTACTCCAGCACTCGACTTCGTGCCCAATAGATATCCGTACCATCCTCGAAGATGATGTACACAAATGAAAAGCCGAAGAAGGAATACCCGCGCACGACCTTCGCGTGCGGGACCGCCAGCATGGTGGTCGTCAGCGGATAAGTGACCTGATCCTCCACCACTTGCGGCGCTTGCCCCGGAAACTCGGTGAATACGATTACCTGCACATCGCTCAGATCGGGAATGGCATCGAGCGGAATAGTATACACCGCGTACGCGCCACCCAGGACCAGAACTCCCGCCAGCAGGAGCACCAGAAATTTGTTCTTCACCGAAAATTCGATCAATTTACCAATCATTGCCGCCTGCTCTCACGTTTCGGGCGTTTCTCGGATGGCCGGTTTCGCGCCGCGGATCCCGGGCGTTTTTTCTGCTTGCCGTGGTACTGCATTAGCATTGCCAAGTTGGCTTCCTTCACGCTCCGCTCGCTATCCAGTTGGAACTGACCGGATACGACCACCTCTTCTCCCGGCTTCAAACCGGCAAGAATCTGCAATCGTCCGCCTTCCAGCTCCTCGCCCGACGCGACGACGCGCGGCTCGAACTTCCCCTCGCCCACCTTCACGTATGCATGGCCGACGCGCCGCAACTTGCCATCGATTTTCTTCTGACGCCCACTATCGATAACCGCGTCCAACGGCACGAGCACTTGCTTTCCCGCGAGGCGTTTCTCCAACTCCACGTTGGCGTACATTCTCGGTTTGAA
>CAZSOG010000376.1:0-5721 GCA_964607555.1 uncultured Pirellulaceae bacterium
AACTGCTTGGCCTACCCCCGGGCGAGCATACGCTGGGTGACCATCTGCGGGCCGCGGGATACGCGACGGCGATCATCGGCAAATGGCATCAGGGAACCGGTGCGCCCTTCCACCCGAACGTGCGTGGGTTCGATTATTTCTGCGGCATGCTGGGGGGCGGCCATCCTTACTTTCCACGCGCGGGCACGAACAAAATCGAACGCAATGGTCACCGTGTCGAGGAGTTTTCCAGCCCGTATCTCACGGATTTCTTTACTGATGAAGCCGTGCGCTGGCTGGCGGCTCGGCAGCAATCCACCGCCGAGAAACCCTGGTTCCTGTACCTTGCCTACAATGCGCCGCACACGCCGATGCAAGCGCGGGAGGACGACATCGCGCGATTCGCGAGAATTCAAGACAAGAAGCGGCGGACGTATGCGGCGATGGTCTACGCGCTGGATCGAGGCGTGGGACGTGTGCGCAAGTATCTCGAGGAAACGGATCAGCTTAAGAACACACTGATTGTATTTTTCTCCGACAACGGGGGCGCGACGAACAATGGGAGCTGGAACGGGCCGCTGACCGGTGTGAAAGGCAGCCTGCACGAAGGCGGTATTCGGGTACCGATGATCTGGTCGTGGCCTGGCCAGTTGCCGGCGGCCGCGCGCTATGCCGAACCGGTATCGAGTCTCGATTTATTGCCATCATTCATGGCGGTGGCCGGCGCCAAACCACTGCCGTTGGCAATGCCGCTGAGCCATGAGGACAAACGAAACCGTAACCGAATGGTGGCGCGCTTCGGCGCCTATGATGGGATCAACGTTCTGCCCCAATTGCGCCATGAAGCAGACGCGCCTCCGCGCACTCTCTTCTGGCGATTGCAGGGCCAGGCGGCCGTGCTCGATGGGCCCGACAAACTGATCCGGCTGTCGCATCGGCCGGCGCAGTTGTTCCTGCCGGCGGTAGACGTGGCCGAAGACGAGGACCGAGCGGCCGCCGATCCAGAAAATCTGACCCGGCTGTTCAAAGAGCTCGCCGAATGGGAAGCGATGCTGCCAACCGTTCCGCTGTGGGGGCCATCGCCTTATTGGCGTGGCGCGAGCGCCCGCGACTACGACGGTTGGCGTCCCCGTCCCGAACCGAAGTAGAGAAAGCGCGATGTCATTGGTTGACGCATATTGCTCAACTGTCGTCGTCGTCCAGGGCATCCGTGTTCGAGGACGAGTTCGTCAAGCTCCATGCCTCCGTCGTGCCCAGTATCTTGACGTAGCATGACGCCAATACGGCAACTAACCCGAAACGGAGGAATTGATTGGCGATGGCGACCATCTCCAGCACCTGCATGCCAATAAGCACTCCGGCACTCATGCCGAGCATCCACCGCAAGGCCCGGACGTTGAAAGCAAGCACACTGGACGTTGCGCCCACGAAAATTCCAAGGACGATGCCCCACGCGCCACCGCCCAGCGCCGCGTTGACGCTGCCGCCGAGGAGGCTGCCGGTCAAGGCCAGCAACATGGCCGGTGGACCGAAAATACTGATGAGCGCCATCGAGACTCGCCACCGGCCACGGATCCAGTGCGTGCCGGCGAGGAGAAGCAGGATGCTAAGCACGCCAACGATCGCGCCAGTAGCGAGGCTGGAGAATGCGCCGCCGACCGCCGCACCGAGGAACGCGACTCCCACAATGAGACCATGAATATCGTCGACTACGGTCTTGCTCATCGCGTGCGCATCCGGCTTGCCGAATCGCGTTCCGGGTGCCCCGCCCGGCGATGCCAACGGGCCATCTGTTATGTACTCCAACGCATCGTCAAGGCCCAGGATCATGCCCGACCGCGTGATCCGTCGCCAACGGTCGCCCTCCCACTGGAGCACTTCGACGTCCTCATCCTGACCCGTTGGTCGTAGTTTCGCAATAGGCTCGTGGTCTTCGTTCCAATAGATTGCGAACGCGTTTCTCTTCTTCCGACAGAGCACGTCCCACTCGGCTTCATCAAAATGCTGCTCAATTCGGCCCCGGAAATTGGGAATTGATTTCGTCGTCATGGTACCAGATCCTCCTCCGTGACATGAGACACCGAAACGAATTCACGCGTCAATCGATCGGAATACGACCAGATCCCGACGCTCCATCCACTCTAATCTACACAATTCTCCCTCTTCTTGTCAGCGCCGCGCATAACGAATTGGGAACCGCTACCCGGCGTCTTGCGTTGGACTGGACATTCATTTTGGCGAAGAACGACCTCCTTCTCAGGCCAGTGCCTGTTTACAGAACTGCACGCACTTGATCACTTCCTGGACCGCGTCGGAGTTCTGGGGCACTTTGTACTCGAGCTCGATATCCGCGGGGAATTTCAACTGGTTTCTCTTCATGCACTGGAGCAGAAGCGCGACCGGAGTGTCGCCTTGCCCGAACGGCATATTGGGCCCGTTGTTGATCTTTCGGTCCTTGATATGAAGACTGATGATCCGATCACAATGTTTTTCGATCAGTGGAATTGGCGAGTGGTTACTGCCGGCGACATAGTGTCCCACATCAAGGTTGATCCCGAGGTAGTCGCCATACGATAGAATGTCGCCATCATACGTTGTCGGTTTCAGTTGCGTATGGTTGTGGAAGCCGATCATGATCCTGTGCCGGTCGGCGATCGGTCCAAGCCGCTTGGCGGCGGATTCGGACAGTTCACGCGTGATGCCATGCGCGCCGAGTGCTTTCGCCACATTGAAATAGTATTCGATCTGTTCATCGGACATGCCGGGGTTACCGATATCACCGAACTTCACGATGTGGATCGTGACGCCGGCATCGTTGTACATTTTTCGCAAGGCGACGAAGCGATCCATCGGTGCCGAAAGTCGCCAGTCGATCAAAGCCTTGTTCCCGCGCCGTTTTTTTCCTTTCGGCGCGCCGGCGAACTGTTCGGCGGGACCGCCCATCAGCTCGATCGAGCTGATGCCGCACTTCGTGATATATCTGAGCAAGTCCTCGGCCGTACTTGGGAGCGACCGGTAACTATATGTGATAACACCGATCTGGACGCCGTTGAAGTTGGAGTTGGGGTTTTCGGCAGGCGCGGCAGGGGCCGGCGCGGCCACCAACGAAGATGCGGCTAACGCCGCGGCACCGCCAATGAATGTCCGTCTGGAGAGTGTAGTGCTCGGGTCTTGCATGGCTCTTTCTTTCGTAACAAAATGTCCGGGTGACTGAGCGCGGGCAACGCCCCTATCTCAAAGACTGCATGATAAGGCAACTTCGCGCGGGAATCAAATCCCGGCGGAACGGGGAAAGGTACCACGCCCCTTCTTGCGAGACATCGGGCACGGTGGATCACTCGATTTGGAACGTCAGACATCTCGGCGCGATCCACGCACGCGCATGTCATCATCGCACACGTAAGGGAGCAGCCGAAGCGGCTGTTTCCTTGCACGCTGATTTACTCTATATTGGGGCGTCGTGACTCACTGGATTTGGCGGCGAGAAGGCACGGGTACCATGAACATCGGTTGGATCGACCTGACGGTCATCATCACGTATCTGGTCGCGATCGTGGCTCTAGGTTGTTGGGCGGGCATGCGCGGGCGGCGCGGCAAGGCCGAAGCGAAAGGCTACTTTCTGGCAGGTGGCTCGCTGACGTGGCCCGTCATCGGTTTGGCCCTGTTCTCGACCAATATCTCGACGCTCCACATCGTTTCGTTTGCTCAAGAGGGCTATGTCAACGGTCTGGCGTATGGCAATTTCGAGTGGATGGCGCCGTTCACGCTGATCATCACCGCCCTGTTTTTCGCGCCGTTTTACATCCGTGCCCGGGTCGCCACCCTGCCCGATTTCCTCGAGATGCGATACAACCGGCCATGTCGCGACTGGTTGGCAATCTTGTCGATCGTTGCGGCCGTGTTCATTCACATTGGTTTTTCTCTCTATACCGGCGCGCTCGTATTGAAAAGCATGCTGGGGATCAACTTGATGGTCAGTATCGTCACGACGGCCGTGCTGACCGGCGTCTACACGATCATCGGCGGCCTGATGGCCGTGGTCGTCACCGAGTCGATTCAAACGGTCATTCTCTTGACCGGTGCTTTCGTGTTGACGGCGATCGCTTATTGGAGGGTGGATGGGTTCGCGGGGATCCACGAGACTCTGGCCGCGAGTCATGATCTTGTGAAGTTGACCGTACTACGCGGCGCTGACGACCCGTCCAATCTTCCGTGGTACTCGGTCTTGTTGGGTTATCCCGTGATCGGCATCTGGTATTGGTGCGCGGACCAGACGATCGTGCAACGAATTTTGGGTGCCAAGGACGAACAGCACGCACGGGTCGGACCTTTGTTCGCCGGTTTCTTGAAGATTCTGCCCGTGTTCATTTTCGTGCTACCTGGACTGATGTGCTACACGCTGGTTCAACAAGGCAAACTCGATTCCAGCAAAATAGACAATCTGGCAATCGGCGAAGCGGTGGAGCTGGATGGCCGACTCGTGCCGGTGCAGGCCGGCCGCCAAGTATTGCGTGGCGCGTCGCTCAACGCCGCGGGCAAGGAGTTTGCCATTCGTGACAAGGATGTGTATGTGCAAGATGGCGTGCTGTACATTGATGGCAACGCGGAGAAGGACACGCAGGCTATCTACAGCTTCATGATCAGTCAGTTGTTACCGGTGGGTCTGAAAGGGCTGATCGCCGCCGCGTTGCTCGCCGCGTTGATGAGCACCGTGTCCGGCGCGTTGAACTCGATCGCGACCTTGTTCAGTTACGACATCGTCAGACGCTGGCGACCTGGGACGAGCGACCACCAGCTGGTGGTGATTGGTCGAATCACGACATTTGTCGCAATGTTGGCGGCCATCGCCTGGTCACCGTACATCGCGCACTTCCGCAGCATCTTTCAGGGGATTACGTCCCTCATATGCTATATTGCGCCCCCGATCACGGCGGTGTTCCTGTGGGGTGTCTTCTGGCGGCGCGCGTCGGGTCTGGCCGCGCAGATGACACTCTATCTCGGCTCGGCACTGGGGATGGCGGCGTTCCTGCTGGAGTGGTTCAAAGTGCCATGGTGGAATGTCCCGCCGATGATGGCGACGTTCTATTTGCTCATCGTCTGTTCGGTGATCCTTGTCTTCGTCTCCTACGTGCATCCACACCAGCACACGCCGGAAAGTGAAAAACTCGTGTGGCACGATCTGCGCAGCGTTTCGCGGACACCCGGTTGGTGGGGACTGGGTAACTACAAATTCCTCGCCGTGCTGCTGGCCACGACGATGATCGCGCTGTATGTGATCTTCGCGTGACGCCGCGTCTATTCGCCCGTGGTTACCGTCACGGTTCCCGCGGTCGTGGTTGGGATCGGGAGTCCGGCCGCCCAGTAAATGCCGTTGCGCAACAGCTGTGCGAATTCCACTATTTGAAAATCACCCGGGTGACCGAGCGATGTGTAGAAGACACGTCCTCCCGCCGGGCTGACATTTGTCCACGCAACGGGCTCGGCGTCGGTCTGGCCAGGGACGCGCCCGACCAGCAAAAGTCGCGCCGACGAATTCAATGGCGCACACCGATAGAGTGAGCCACGGACAGGAAACTTCTTGCGCCGGACGCCGGCGAGGATTGGATCGTGGATAGCACGATCGACCACTTGAACGGTGGCGGCAAGTTCAGTGCCGAAGTGGTCGTGATAGAAGCAGCCGAGGATCTTACGATCGAAGTCGGGCCATTGATCATGGCCCGCCGGTGGCTCCTCTTTGCGAAG
>CAZSOG010000377.1:0-5720 GCA_964607555.1 uncultured Pirellulaceae bacterium
GTTCGCTTCGAAACATGCGCGCACGGCGCGCGCATCTGGCAGCCTAAGAATCTAATCTTAATCCTGGTCGACGTGACGTGTCACGTTGCGCGACGATTCTCCTGATTCATGGGAGCGGGATATCTGATTTGAGATTACTTTTTTTGCGCTGTGTGCCTCACCAGCAAAGGCCGGAAGAGGATTAAGATTAAGATATGGGATTTAATATGGATAGGATTACAGCCAAAGCGGTTTGCGTTGTTCGGTGGGGTACCGGTCGCGCCATGCATTACCAGCGCACAGCATGAACTGCCCATAGCTTCGACGTAGCAAAGCAACGCCTTTGCCGCTGCGAATAGGCTCAAAGATACCGCTCGGCAAGGCGACGGTTCTAGTAGCCTTCCGCTCACGAGAAGTCAGGGTGTCAACGTCACACCTTTCCGGTCCAGCCATTTGCCGTGGCGGCCTTTCGATACACGAAGTTGACTCGTGAATGCAAAATATACGGAAAAACACGGGTCGAACACAATGGCAGTCCACAATCCCGCAAACGGTTACAATCTTTGTTTCTTGTCGCGTAACGCGCGTCTTGATGGCTTGAATCGCTTGGTGTTGCGTTGCCTTCTCGGGCGGGTCCCGGTCGATACGCCCAGTGAGGTGGCTAGATCGCGCGCAGCCGAACCCCTGCGCGGGCTTATTCCTTTCCGCGCTTGATTCGCAACATGATAATGATCATGTCGCCCAGTTGCAGGTTGTGCTCGTCATCATACCTCGTGGGCTGTTTCGTTCGTCAAGTCCTGGAACGAACTGATCGAAGTCATGGCACCCAAAAGCACAAATCTCAAGCAGGTGGGTTTGACGCCGACCAGCCACAAGTGACACAATGGAACTTGGCTGGCATAGCCGGCCCGCCGCCGAACGGCTCATGCCGGCAACGCTCGGCATGCTCATCACGCTCTACGAGCACAGTATCTTTGCCCAGGGCGTCACCTGGAACGTCGATTCGTTCGGCCCGTGGTGTGTCGAGTTAGGTAGAGTGCTGGTGGGGCGGATTCTTCCCGAACGTGATACAAAGACAGAATCCAACGGCGGACACGACAATTCAATAATCGGTCTGATCCGTCGCTACCGAATGCTGAAACGAGGAAACGATGCGTAAATCCCATGCCGACGCCTTGGTTTTCTTTGGTGCCACGGGTGATCTGGCCTTCAAGAAGATATTCCCGGCATTACAGGCCATGGTCGAACGCGGCCATCTTGAAATTCCGGTCGTTTGCGTAGGCCGGTCCGACTGGACTGCCGACCAACTCCGGGGTCGGGCCCGCGACAGCCTGGAGAAGCATGGCGGAGTCGATCCGGTTGTTTTTGAAAAGCTCTGCGCCCTGCTGCGGTATGTGCGCGTCGACTATTCGGACGCGACGACGTTCCGGACGCTGCGCAAAGGACTGGACGGAGCCCAGCGGCCGGCACATTACCTGGCCATTCCTCCCCGAATGTTCGGCACGGTCGTGGAACATTTGGAGAAATCCGGCTGTGCCACGGGTGCACGCGTGCTCGTTGAAAAGCCGTTCGGCCGCGACCTTGCCTCCGCCCAGGAGCTCAATCGGATTCTGCTTAAGACATTCGACGAGTCAGCCATCTTCCGCATCGACCATTATCTCGGCAAGCGGCCGGTGAATAACCTGAACTTCTTCCGCTTCGCGAACACGTTTCTGGGGCCGATCTGGAACCGTGATTGCATCGAGAACGTGCAGATCACTTCGGCGGAAGACTTCGGGGTCCAAGGCCGCGGCGGTTTCTACGAAGAAACGGGTGCCATCCGCGATGTGATCCAGAACCACCTGTTCCAAGTGCTGACCAATCTGGCCATGGAACCGACCGTCGCCACGGACAGCGAGTCGGTTCGGGATGCAAAGGTCGCGGTCCTTAAGGCCATCGCGCCGCTCGAGGCGAAAGATCTCGTGCGTGGGCAGTTCATCGGCTATCGAAACGAGCGGGGGGTGGCGCCGCATTCCGAAGTCGAAACGTATGCCGCCATGCGACTGGAGATTGATACGGAGCGTTGGCGGGGCGTTCCGTTTTATATCCGAGCCGGGAAATATCTGCCGATCACCTGCACCGAAGTCGTGGTCCGGCTGCGCCGGCCCGCAGCCTCCTATCAGGATCTCCATCTGAAACCGAACGCGCTGCGATTGCGGATCAGTCCCGAGATCCTCTTCGCGCTGAGCATGAATGTGCTTGGCGCCGACGAGCAGCATCCGGGCCAGTCGGTGGAGATGGTGGCGTGCCGGCAACAAAACGCCGATGAGCGGACGGCTTACGAGCGCGTGTTGGGCGATGCCGTGAAGGGAGACGCCACCCTGTTTGCTCGGCAGGACTATGCGGAAGAGGCGTGGCGCATCGTCGATCCGGTCTTGCAGGCAGGCACGCCGGTCCACGAATACGAGCGGAATACTTGGGGGCCGCGCGAAGTCGACTCGATCATCTCACCCGCCGGCGGCTGGCACAATCCGGTTGTCGCCGAGGAATGTGAATGCACGCCGCGCGCATGAAAATCACCATTCAGCCCGACGCCGATGCTGTTGCCTATGCGGCTGCCGCGATCATCGCCAAAGCGGCACGTGTGGCGGTTCGCAGACACGGTCGCTTCGTGATGGCCGTCAGCGGCGGCCATACCCCGTGGGCGATGCTCCGTGTTTTGGCACGCGAAGAGGTTCCGTGGGACGGTTTGCACATCGTCCAGGTGGACGAGCGAATCGCCCCGCGAGGTCATGCCGACCGAAATCTGACCCGCTTGCGCGCGAGCCTGCTCGGACATGCTCCGCTGCGCGCGGAACAGATCCACGCGATGCCGGTCGAATCACGAGATCTGGATGCTGCCGCCGCCCGCTATGGACGGACGCTCGCGGAGCTCGCCGGGTCGCCGCCAGTGCTCGACCTTGTTCACCTGGGACTCGGGCTGGATGGTCACACTGCCTCGCTCGTGCCGGGCGATCCCGTGCTGGACGTCACCGACGCGGATGTCGCGCTGACCGGCGTTTACCAGGGGCGGCGGAGAATGACGTTGACCTACCCGATTCTGAATCGATCACGCGCCATCCTATGGATCGTCAACGGCTGCGAAAAAGCCGGGATGCTCCCGCGTCTCCGTGCTGGAGACCGGTCAATCCCAGCGGGACGCGTGAATCGAAATCGGTCGCGGATTCTCGCCGACCGCGCGGCGATGGCGCAGCCAAGATCCGGCTGAGGGCGTCGAAATATTTTCTTGCCTTCTAAATATACTTGCCACATTTTCCGTCCGGATCCACCGTACGCCGACACTCGAACAGTGGGCAAGAACATGAGAAGCACGCTTCCATCGAGCGACCCTCCGTGAACGGTTGCGAAACCTGGGGGAAATGGGGGAGGGGCGTTGACGGCCGCCCCGGTTGCGGCCCCCAAGACCTTTGGGTTTTCTTTTGCAGGGGGTGTAAGGATTCGGGGGGACGTGTCGTCATAGATTTGTCGAGTTCCGCCGCCCGATCTTTCGGGCATCTGTCAGGTAAGGCCGTTTCGACGCGCCCGCACCGATAGAAACGGATCGGCCTCAGCCATTTCGTCCAATCTACACGGTTCACGGAGGAACGTAATGAGTCTTTCAGCACACCGCCCCATTTTCGGTGGGGTCATCTCGTTTTTTTCGCTCGGCATGCTCGGTGCATTGGCGTACGGCGTCGAGGTTCCACTGGACGCGTCATCGCGTGGCATCGCGCCACCGGTGGTCACGACGCTCGAGCCCGATGCGGCTCAATACTACTTCCAATTAGCATGCGTGAATTGTCAGAGCGGTCGCCAGCAGCGCGCGGCGCGTGAAATACGACGTGGCGTCAAACGGCTTAAGAGTGAATTGACGCACGCCACCGCGACCGGCAAGGTGGCGTTGAAGCGGTCAATCCGCGAGTTGGAACAACTTGCCGCGGCAATGGAAGGCGGAGCGAACAACGGGCGTCACTGCGAACAGAGTTCGTCGAGCTCTGTCACGGTGACGCCGCGAAGCGTTCCACGGAGATTCAAGTGTTGACGCCCGTCACGCACGGTCGCGGAAAGATGCCGAGCGCAACAACCGGATTCGACGCGATCCTCGGCCGCGCACCTCCTGTGTGGCTTGTCTCAGTCATTAAGAAACGCGTAGTCATCGCCATTGGCGCCGCTATGGCACTCAATGCACGTGGGGAAGCTGCCGGCAATGGGCATGTTCTTCATCACGGGTGGAGTTCTCGCGATCTTGCCATCCGGCATGTATTTGGCATAGTACCAGTCGCCGTGCTTCGGGTCGGCGCCTTGCGAACGTTGCATGACCGTAACGATCATCAGCTTCTTGTCCGGGCTGTAGTTTTCCTTGACGATCACCGATCCATCCGGCAGATTCTTCAGGTCACTCGCGGCTTTCGCGTTAATGTACGTCTTGATCAGTTTTCCGTGCGGACTTTTTCCTTTCTTGAAGTCGGGCGTTTGCCCGTTTGTTCCTTTCCACTTCCGATAGTCGTAGGTTCGCAACCATGTCCAGAGTTTCACGTAGTGAGGTGTCTTTGCAACGGTCCGAATTCCACTTTGGGCCGCGGCTTTCCGCGCGGCTTGGAACGAGCCCAGGGCTACCAGGGCGACTCCTGAAAATACCATACTCAGCAGCAACTTTCTCATCTTCATCTCCTCACAAGTGTTCGTGTCCGAGACGTTCTTCCATCCTGCCTACCACGATGCTTTTTGGGCCGTGCAACACGCACGGCCGCACGTGCGAAGCCTGATCACCATACCCTGAATGACGCACGCAGCCACCCAACCTTACAATCCACCTTCGACAAAGTTGTGCCAAACGCGTTAGCGCGTGTCGCGCGCAAGCATGGCGGCATGACAACGACGCGTCAATAACCGAACGCGGCGCATGTCCCACATGGAGTTACCGCCGTTCTCTTCTGTTCCCATGATGCACGGTGGTTAATAGCCACTCTCCGCGAGCAGCACGCGCAGCTGATGGTTGCTCGCAAATCCGACACGGCGCGCGACGGGCCGGCCATTCTGGAACACGAGCAAAGTCGGTAACGCGCTCACCGTGAAACGTTGGGCCAGCTCGGCGTTCGCGTCCACGTCGACCTTGACGATGGTTGCACTCTTTACCACGCGTGCAAAATGTTCGAGCACCCGCCCCTGGGCTCTGCACGGACCACACCACGTGGCGTGGAAAGGTTGTAAGGACTCGCGGCGGAATGCGTCATGATAGAAGAGACGATCACTCGGTTGCCGCGTCGCGTTTCGCCGTGCGGACGCGATACCCGCGCGCGAAACAGTCCGCAACGACCCGTGTGCATCCGCGGAGACATGCCCCTCGCCAGGAGACTTGATTATGGAGCTGACCGTATGTCACGAAGACGGCTATTTCTTGGCCAAAACGACGGGCGCCATCGATGGGTCGGCGGACCAGCTGTTTCGCGACCAATTGCATCCGCTTGTCGCCCGGCGTGACACGAAACTGATCTTGGATCTGTCGGGCTCCGCCACAATCAGTTCCCTGGGCATCTCGCGTTTGGTGTTGTTGGTGACCGACGCCAACACGAAACACAGTCGCGTCATCATCGCCGCTCCGTCGAGGTTCCTTGGTGGCGTGTTTCGCGTCAGCCACGTGGATCATGTTTTTGAGATCGCGGACCGGGGGGACGACGCGGTTGACATGTTGTGCCGCAGTGGCTGGCCCCCCCCCCCCCCCC
>CAZSOG010000378.1:0-5718 GCA_964607555.1 uncultured Pirellulaceae bacterium
AGGACAACCGCGTGCTTCCGAGAGCGCGTCACACGTCTGGGCAAGGAGAAAGATGACACGTTGGGGAAACAGCGGTCCGTGGCGCGCGACGAGATCCGCGAGCGACATGCCGGGCAGATATTCCATCACGTAATAGAACGTGCCGTCGGCGGCACGGCCGTAGTCAAAAATATCGATCGTGTTCCAATGTGACAGCTGGGCGGTCGCGCGCACCTCGCGTTCGAAACGGGCCATGACGCGGCGATTACCGGCCTTTTCCGGTCGGATGATTTTGATCGCACACGGCCGCTTCATCAGCACGTGTTCGCCGAGATACACCTCGCCCATGCCGCCGCTGCCCAACAATTGTCCAAGACGATACTGGCCCAGCTGGCGTGCCTCGAGTGCCTCGGTGCGCAACGTATTGATCGTATGCACGCCGATCACCGCGGCCGCGCCACTGAACAACATCGCCAAACCGGCGACGACCATGGTCCAGAGATCTTTCTGAATCAGCCGCGCGCACATATGGTCGGTGGACCACAAAGTAACGGCCAACAAGATGGGCAGCAACGCCATCGATCCGATCACGATCGCCGCGCGGCGCCAGCTGTTGGGAATAAACATCCCGTAGGTGAAGATTAACATCACCCATGGCGACCCCGCGTTTGGCAACATCTTTTCGTGGAGCGCACAATGTCGCATCATCGTGAATTGGGCGGCGAAAAAGAACACGGCGGGCGTGCCAAACACGACGAACTCAATCACACGCAACGTCCGCGTGCACAGGCATTTCCACCGCCAGAGGACTACGGCACAGATCGCCAAGACGGCGGTCATCATGACCTGGCCGAGGAAAATACTGTCGGTTGTGGGTGGATCCAATGAGAATACGGAACCGAGCAAACGCCACACGACAAATGCGCCAAACCCACTGGACAGCACGACCGACGCCACCAACAATCGGCGGTGCAATAACTTGGATGTCTCCCAAGAACACGCTGACTGCTCGCCCTCCACCAATCGCACGCGCGGCCGGTCCACCGGGTCCGAGATGCCGCTGGACGAGGCGTCCTGGTCAATCGTCAAATCATTCGGCCCGGAACTCATCATCACATCCACTCCATGCCGATTCCAAGGGCAAGATCAGAGGTCTCACAATCCGTTGATAGACCGTTGCGTTCAATTGTCTTACGCGGATCGCCAGCCATCTGTTCGACGACCGTACCAACCGGACCTTACGGATATTCGACGCAACCCGTCCGCAGCAACGTACCGCGCGAGCGGCGAACCGCCTAATGCGGGTGGCCCGCAACCCACAACGGAGTACGCCCTCGCATGCGCAGCGCTCCCGTTGTCCGCTTGGAAACATGCGCGCACAGCGCGCGCATGTTGCAGCCTGAGAATCTAAGCCCCCAAAACTGACAATAAGACCCGGTTTCCAGCACGCACGGTGGACTTTCTCCCTCGTCGCGAGATCTGGAAAACACCGCGCGGAGGCTGCTCCAATCCAGTCCCCCGGTCGATTTCAATCCATTCTACCCCAATGCGCGACTATTCGCCACCTCAACGTGGGGGTGACACAGCGAACGCTCGTCGTGGGAGAAAGAGGTGCGCGGCGCCCTCCTTCAGCAGAGGATTCTATTCCCGATCGCTGAAAAAGCTGAAAACGCCTGAAAACGCAGACATCCAGCTTTCAGAAAGCCGCCCGAAGTTAGGTCTGGCACTTCCTTGGCAGCCGTTCACGGCATCTGCTATCCAGGAACACTAATCTTCACTGATCAACACTAATGATACCGCCCTGGAAAGTCTGCAACACTCAACATAAATCCGACACGTCGTAGAAAAGCCGACGGCACTTCAAGGTGAGTTTTTCCGATATTAGCGAGAATTAGCGTCGATTAGTGCTCCTTTCCTTCTGGTCCGTGAACAGTCACCGTATTTCTTATTTCTTATTTCTTATTTCTTATTTCTTATTTTCTTCATGATACTCCCGGTACCACTGCACGAACCGTTCGATTCCATCTTCGATGGCCGTGCTGGGTCGAAAGCCGACGTCCCGCATCAGGTCGTCGACATCCGCGTACGTGGCTGGGACGTCGCCCGGTTGCATGGGCAGGAGGTTCTTGCGTGCCTGTTTGCCGATAGTCGATTCAAGCGTCTGGATAAAATACTGTAATTGGACCGGCTGATTGTTCCCGATATTGTAGATCTTGTACGGCGCTCGGCTGGTCCCCGGGTCCGGCTGATCGCTCGACCACTCGGTGTTGGGCTCGGCCGGCCGATCGGTAACTCGAACAACGCCTTCGACAATATCATCAATGTACGTAAAATCACGTCGCATTTGACCATTGTTGAAGACGTCGATCGGCCGGTCCTCAAAAATGGCCTTGGTAAACAGGTAGAGCGCCATATCGGGTCGCCCCCACGGTCCGTACACGGTAAAGAACCGCAAACCGGTGGTCGGCAGTTGATACAGGTGGCTGTAGGTGTGGGCCATCAACTCGTTCGCCTTTTTTGTCGCGGCGTAGAGGCTGACGGGGTGATCCACATTGTGGTGTACGGAAAAAGGCATCTGCGTATTGGCGCCATACACGCTGCTCGACGACGCGTAGACCAAGTGGGAGACACCGCTGCGCCGGCATCCCTCGAGGACATTGACAAAGCCGAGGAGGTTGCTATCGACGTACGCGTGGGGGTTCTCGATCGAGTAGCGAACGCCGGCTTGGGCGGCCAGATTCACGACGCGTTGGAAGGTGTGCCGGCGAAACAGATCTTCGATCGCCGGCCGGTCGGCTAAATCAACCTCGCAGAACGTGAACCGAGGATGGTCCATGATCCGTGCCAGCCGATCGCGTTTCAGCTGAACGTCGTAATAGTCGTTCAGATTGTCGAGGCCGACAACGTGGTCACCCCGCTCGAGCAATCTCTTTGCAAGATGGAAGCCGATGAACCCGGCAGCCCCCGTCACCAGAATATTTGCCATGCTGAATATCCGCGAAATCGAGAAAAATCAGTCAATCACTACAAACCTCATTGTTGATCAAGCCAAGGGTCGTGGTTTCGACCGGCGCGACCAGAACATTGGTTCCCATTCTCGCTGCAAGGGCCAGGGAATTCAAGAACCGCGCCGAGCTCCCCTCCAACTGGCGTGCACAATCTTACCATCGTGCTATAGTGGATTAAGGCACAAAATGATGGCAATTCCCCAGAAAAATCCTCGCGGGGGCATGCCATCAGACCCGGCGCGCGTCTACGATCGCTTGCCCTGCCACGTGGCGGTGGCCGGCGGGATCAAGCCACCCAAATTGCGTCCACTCGAAAGCAATAGTCCATCCAGGGGAAGATAATGAGTACGGCGACTGAAACCATGCATCCACTGAAAGCAGCGATCGAAAACAAGACGGCGTTGGTGGGAATCGTCGGGCTCGGCTACGTGGGCCTTCCGCTGGGTCGTGCGTTCATGGATGCCGGCTTCACGGCGATGGGATTCGACGTTGACCAGACCAAAGTCGATCGGCTGATGCGTGGCGAGAGTTATATCGGACACATCGAAGGTGCGTGGTTCGCCGAACGTATCAGGCAAGAACAGTTCGTGCCGACCGCCGATATGGCACGTCTTTCCGAGCCGGATGCGATTCTGATCTGCGTGCCGACGCCGCTCAGCTCCAGCCGCGACCCGGACCTGTCGTACGTGGAAGCGACCACGCGCAAGATCGCCAAGGTCCTGCGCCCCGGCCAATTGGTTGTTCTGGAAAGCACGACGTATCCCGGAACGACACGCGACGTGATGCTGCCGATCTTGCAGGAGTCCGGTCTGCGCGAAGGTGAGGATTTCTTTTTGGCGTACAGTCCCGAGCGGGAAGATCCGGGCAATATCGACTTCTCGGCCGACGGGATCCCCAAAGTCGTAGGCGGACTGGATGCGATGAGCCTCGAGCTTGCTTTGGCACTCTATTCGAAAGCGGTCGTCAAGACCGTGCCCGTGTCAAGCTGCGAAGTGGCCGAAGCGTGCAAGATCCTTGAAAACACGTACCGATCGATCAACATCGCGATGGTCAACGAACTGAAGGTATTGTTCGATCGCATCGGACTCGACATCTGGGAAGTGATCGAAGCAGCGAAAACGAAACCGTTTGGTTTCCAGGCCTTTTACCCGGGCCCCGGTCTGGGCGGCCATTGCATCCCGATCGACCCGTTCTACTTGAGTTGGGTGGCAAGGAAGTACGAGATGCCGACCCGGTTCATCGAGCTGGCGGGTGAGATCAATACGTCGATGCCGCGCTATGTCGTGCAACGCACGGTCGAGGCGTTGAACAATGTTGGCAAACCGTTGCGCGGCAGCAAAGTCGGTGTGCTGGGCATCGCGTACAAGAAGGATGTCGACGACCCGCGCGAAAGCCCGTCCTTCAAGCTGATGGAGCTGCTGCAAAGAGGCGGCGCGGTAATCAGTTACAACGACCCGCATATTCCAACGCTGCCGTCCATGCGTCACTATAACGTGCCACGCCTGGCCTCGGAACCGATGACACCGGACTATCTGGCGTCATTGGACTGCGCACTGATCGCGACCGATCACTCCGCTTACGATTGGGACATGATCGTGCGGTACGCTCCGTTGGTTGTCGACACGCGCAACGCGACCAAGAACGTAAAGGACGACCATCAGAAGATCTGGAAGGCGTAATACGTAGGTCGTTTCTACGCAAACGACCGCGCCGCCCAGCATCAAGACACCAGAGGCGCCCGAGCACGGAATAGGGCGGCGCCGGGCGGGCGCGTTGCGGAGAAACGCTCTGCCTGTGTCGGACGCGCAGGAGCGTCGGCGTTGGACGGCGCCGGGCGCGTTTCGGAGAAACGCGCGAGCTGTGCGTGGGTCATGCGGCTCGGCGACGCGGTTTGGCGGCGTCCGCCAATTGCCGGACGGCTCCGGGGTCGAGCAGCCGGGGCGGCGTGGACTTGTCTTCCGACTCGATGATGACACGCGATCCGGCGTGCAACATGCGTGGAACATAAAACCACGCGTGGGCGAGAAGGGCCGGGTCCTGGTCGGCGTGAACGACAATCAGGTCCGTATCAAGCAACGTGTTGGCGTGGCGTGCCAATGCCGCGTACGGATCGCCGGGGATCAACCGCACTCGCGCGTCGGTCCGGCACAAGAGTTGGTGCGTTTGGCGCAGACTCAGCCGCCGGTCGTCGTCTTGTCTCAACTCAAACAGATCAATTCCCGTGTATTGGACCCGCGGCCGTGTTGAATAGCTCGCGGCAAGCTCGATCATCCGCATGGCAAGCTGTCCCGTGCCGACCCCCAGTTCGACCAGATGGCCTGCTCGGGTCGTGCGGATTGTACGGAATATGGATTTCTCTACGGGAGGCTTGGAAAGATAGGCAAATTGCAAGTACTTAATTAGGCGTGCAGCACTCAACGATGCATTCCTTTGCGATCGACGAACCAAATCCGAGCATCCAGGGGCGGGAGCCGGGGTTCACACCCGACAGCGAGCCCGTCCACAGTAGATTTCGGCGTTAGTGGGTGTCAAAACTCACAAATTCTTAACCGTCCGGCGCATTCTTCCACGCCTGCCGGCTTTGTAGCCATTCACGACATTTGTTATCAAGGAACACTAATCTTCACTGATCAACACTAATGATACTGCCCTGGAAAGTCTGCAACACTCAACATAAATCCGGCAGGTCGTGGAAAAGTCGAAGGCATTTTAAGATGAGGTATTCCAATAT
>CAZSOG010000379.1:0-5717 GCA_964607555.1 uncultured Pirellulaceae bacterium
CCAATATCGACACGCGTATTGATGTCCCGTTCGGTGAGCTGGAAAATTCGCCGGCATGGTTCGACACCGTGACGTTCACATTCTGGTCAGGTCGAGGTGCTAATATCGCGGCGGGCACCGTGTGGTTGGAAGGCGAACGGTTGTATGCACAAGCCACCAGCGGTCGTCCGCTGCCGGAACGATCTCGATGGGAAACCGGTCGACGTGAACCAGGTCGATTGGATCTGCCACGCAATCCGCTGCCGCCAGAGAACCCCGCTTCGTTTCATTCGCCGGGGCAGCGTCGGACCGGCACCAGCGCACACAGCTCTCAGCTACAACTTCTGCCGATACACGGGCGTCTCAACGTCATTGCCACGCACCGGTGGTCGGGCGAGGTTGTGCGTTTGGAGCAGGAGGGAGCGCAATTACGCGTCGCGGCGACGGCCAACGTCGGCGGCGCGCCACGGTCGCTGGCACTTTCGCCCGACGGTCACCGCACCTACGTGGCCTTGACCGGGGCGTCGCGGATCGCGGTTCTCAGCACCGAGTCACTTGAGCCGGTAGCGCATTATGACATACCGGCGGTCCCACGTGCCGTGGTCTGCTCTCCGGACGGTTCGGCACTGTTCGTAGCCGACTTTCGCGGCGATCGCGTTTTGCGATTGGACGCCCACACGGGCCGGATCGAGGCACGATCCACGCCGATAAACCGGCCGGCCGCATTGGCAATTTCACCTGTCCGCGGTGAAGTTTACACCGCCAGTTTCCGGACCGGCGACATCGTGGTGTTGGACGCGCAGTGCCGCGTGCGCCGGCGGCTCTTGCCGCGTGCCCGATTAGAGCAGTGCAATCACTTGACGTTCGGCCCGGACGGCCTTCTATACGCTCCCCAAACGCGCTCCGATACGGTCGTCGGCGGTCGCATGTTCGACCGGACCGTGTTTCCAGCGATTGCAGTTGCCGATGTGCGCGCCGGCCGCATGCGCGTCGAGTATTCGCCTGATCTGCTGGTCGTGCCGCCGCACCGGCCGACCGAAGTGGCGGTCGACGCGGATACCGTCTATCTTGCGTCGGCCGGCAGCGACGATGTATTGGCAATCGATCGGCATAATGGTTTCGCACGCTGGCATGCGACGGACGTCGGGCGTGAACCGGGTGGTATCGCGCTCGATCCGGCCCAGGATCGCCTCTACGTCCTGACGATTGCGGGACAGTCGATTGTCACGCTCGGTACGCACACCGGTGTCGTCATCGACCGTACCCGGTTCGCCCACGACCGGACACTGCCCGCGATCGCGCGGGGCCGATATCTGTTTGGGACGGCGACCGATTCACGGCTGACCAAAGATCATTGGATGTCGTGTGCGGTCTGTCACCCGGACGGCGCGGCGGACGGGCGCCAGTGGAACTTCGGGGATGGACCACTCGACACGCGTTCGCTGCATGGCTGTCTCGCGACGCGGCCGCTGCACCCGACCGCGCATCTGGACGAGATTCAGGACACCTACGATTTCACGCGCCGCGTGATGGCCGGTCAGTGGTTCGTTCCGCGTGAGGAAATGCACGCATGGCTTGGCCCGCCCAACATGGGACTCGACCCGGACCTGGACGCGTTGGCCGCCTACATCGGATCGCTCAAGCGTGACGCGCCACCCACTGTCCCGCCCGAGTCGGCGGCCCGTGTCGCGCGTGGCCGGGCCATCTTCTTCAGCGACCGGACCGGTTGTTCGCGTTGCCACCCACCACCCGAGTATACAGACAGCGGGCGGCGCGATCGGCATGGCGCGTATATCCTGCACGACGTTGGCACATGGTCACCAGGCGAAAGCGAAAAACACCGGCGCCTGGACACGCCGTCGCTGCTGGGACTCGCCCGATCCGAACCGTACCTGCATGACGGCCGCGCCCACACGCTCGAAGAAGTGCTCACCAAATACAACGCCAAAGATCAGCACGGCCGAACGTCACACCTGAGCACTGCGCAAGTCCACGCGCTGGCGGAGTTTCTCCGCTTTCTGAAATAGTCAGCCTAGCGGCAACTCATGCCGGCTCGCCGCTTCGCCACGAATCCGGATAGCCAGTTTCGCGTCTTCGGTCACCATCAACTCAGTGTCGGTCACGCGGCTTACCAACCAACCGTTCGCGCCGACCGGTTGCTTGGCATACGTCTCCGGCTGGCTACCCAAAACAAAAATCTCTGGGCCTTTTGTATCGTGGTCGATGATCCAGACTTCAGGGACACCGAGCCTAGCATAGAATGGTAGTTTCTCATACGATTCATCATCGGGACTGCGGATCTCGACAACGACGGTCGGAGGGCCCTCGATGTACTGGTTCTTGTCGAAGTGAAATCGATCGGGTGTCAGAAGAACAAGATCCGGGCCACGATAGTCGTTTGGCCAAGCGTCCGGCATGGCAACGTTGCGTTCGAGATAGACTCGATTACCACGAGGTTGTGCCCAGTGCACATGCAGCCACAGCCAGAATTCGGCAACCAGCACTTGGTGATCGCGATTCGGCAGTGGGTTCATGTGCAACACTCCTTCCCACATCTCGTCGTGTCGGTCCACGTCCCGGTGGTGGCGCCATTCGATGAGGCCCGGCGGTGCAACGGATGCAACAACTTTCATTTCTTCAAGCCCTTTGTGTGTAGGGAAGTTGTAACTCCTCGGTACACACGTTCAGTGTAGCTTCTCCATGAGCCCGCCTCAATACAATTCGACCGGACAAACGCGTGGTCAATTCGCACGGTACATATGGCCGCTTGCAGCGGATCTTGGTAGGAGAATAAAAAGCGTAGCGGTCGCGGCGGAAGAAATAAGGAAAACCACTCTCTTCCGCGATGGTCCGCGTTCATCCGCGGTTAAATGTCTCACGAACCGTGAACGGTGCCCTCCTTCAACCGCGAGTATTGGATCACGGCGACGTCTGGTTGCTCGTCAATCTCCACGCGCAATCCAGATTGCATGAGTTCGCGGCCGGTGGCATTCCAGGAGCGTGCCGTGTCGAAGTTAGTGAGCCGATAGCGCGTGCCGGGGTCCAGGCCGCGGAGTCTGAATCGCGCGGCTTCGTAGGGGCTGGCGCCGCGACGAAACACCTGAACAACTCCATCGCCGTGTTCGGGACGCGCGAATTGCCAGGCGATCCAAACGTCATTCTTCCGGCTGTACGAAGTCAGCGGGTAATAGTCGCCATAATAGTACGGCGAGATCCGGCGCCATTGGCCGACCAGGCGGCGAAATGTCGCATAGTCCAGCTCCTTGACGCGGATGTCGAGGGCCGATACGAGACTTGGGGCACAGTTGCTCCAGAAAGCGTACGGCTCGACGGGGGTCGGGCCGCTCCCGTAGTAGGCGGCATTCGAACTCGCCACCGTCCCAGTGCCGTGGAACGGGATCCAGAGCGAAATCCCGTACGTCATGCATTGGTGGCCGACCGGCTCGTAAGCATAGTCGCTCCGCCAAAGTGGTACGCTGCGCCGCAAGGTCTCCAAATCATTGCGCCGTCCACCGGACGCGCATGAATCGATCAACATGCTCGGATGGCGCCGGCGCAACTCGTCCCAATACTCCAAGAACCCGGTGACGTACCGATTTTCGGTGATTCCCTGCCGGTCCGGCGCGTCGTTGCCGCGCCAGTAGCTCAGCGGATCGATGTTGAAATCCTGACGGTACAAATCGATGCCTTGTTCGGTCAGCAGATTGTCAATGTGATTGGTTAGCCACTGTCTGGCTTCCGGGTTGCCGAGATCCAACAGCCGCGTGTTACCGCTGCCGAGCAACCACTGCGGGCGATTATCGAACAACCAGGTCCCCGCCGTCACGCGTTCGGGTTCGAACCAGACAAGGATCTTGATGCCCTTGGAATGCGCGTGCTTGCTGATGGGGCGGAACCCGTGCGGAAATCGTTTCGGGTCCACTTCCCACGTGCCGACCTGAGGCCATCCGCGCTGCTGGATGTACCAGCCCGCGTCCATCCACCAGTAGTCAAGTTTGATTCCTTCTTCCAGGTAGCGGTCGATGTGCATGATCTGGTTGGCCTCGTTGGCGCCGATCATCTCGCCATACGCGCGCGAGCTGGACGCCAGGAGCTGGGGTGGTGGCAGCTTGCCGCCCGGCTTGGGCATGCTGTGTGCCATCATCCAGCGTCGCCAGACGTTCTGTGCTCGAATCCAATCCCCGTCCCAGAACTGCACCACGATTAGCGGGCTGCGAACTTCCTCGCCGGGCAGCAACTTGAAGTGCGTCAGTTCCTGCCCGGCACGGATGTGCAACGCGTTCTTCTTGTCACGGGCGAATTCGGCGGCCCACTGCCCCGGCCAGCCGACCACGATAATCCGGCCCTGATCGGCCCACTCCAGATTGAAATACGATAGATCACTATTGGTCGGACGCCCGCCGGCCGCGCTGATCCGTTTCGTGGCGGCCGGCGGAAGCCGTGTCTCAAGCGGGCCGTAGTCGGAGCCATCGGCGGGTGACCCCACGGCATGATGCAACAGAAACTCGTCGCCACTGCCTCGCCGCCAAATCGTGTCCAAGGCTTGAATCCGCTCCAGAATGGGCGTCTCCTTGGAGCCCGTGTTCTTGAAATAAACCGTCCATTCGACCGTTGGAAAATCATGGTACTCGACCGCGACAACACGCACGACCAAACCGGTTTGTGAATCAGTGTATTCCAGAGTATGCTCGGTACGTTGTTCGTCGAGCTTCCGCCGGGTCCGTTCCAGCGACCACGATTTGAGCACATCGACGGACGGCTTGCCGGCATAGACGAACGAGAATGGTGGTTCGCTCGTGTAGGGAAACTTGGCCCGAGGGTCCGTAATGGAACGGTTCCTGAAGGCCTGTTCGTACGGCTGGAATGTCGTGGGATCGGGTTTCGGTCCGGCGTCCAAGCGGCCGTAGCTCCAGACACCGTGAGGATTATCATGGAGAGAGAATTCAGCCGCGGCATCGTACGTGTGACCGCCGTGTGACGTGATCTTGACGGCCAAGCCCGTGGTATCACAGACGTCCGTACCGTTACCGTAGCCAACGGCACAATCCACCGTGTCACCGTTCTTGACCGTGATGGATTTCGAAAACGAAGCTGAATTGCCGCCATCTTTAACGTTGATGGACCCTTCGAACAACGACCGATCACCATGCAGAACGTGAACGTCCGTGGTCGCTCGTTGCGCGATCCCTGCAAAATGTGCCGTGATCGTGAACGTCCCGTCTTCGGGTGCGGTCCAGCGTACGATGCTATACTCGCCGCTCGGGCCCGGATGAAGGGACAGTTGCCCGGGCTTCCAGACAATTCCCGAACTCGACAGTTTTCGATCCGTGGCGTTGTGCGAGATGTTCGGGTCGGTGCGCGCGGGGTCGCGCCACATGCCCAGCGCGGCTCTTGGAACCTCCGTTTGTTCGATTCCCAGGAACTTCGCGTTCACCCAACGGCGTGCTTCCGACATTTCGCCTGGTGAGGGCAAGATTGCGAAAACCGGGTTTGCAAGAACAACAAGAACAAGGGGCACGACAACCAGTTGGCTGACTTGAATGACTCGCCTCATTTGACACTCCTCGTGCGGCAACCACGGACCCGGAAGTCCATCGTACACCATGATCATGTGGGCGTCACAGGTGGGGAATCGGGGCCACGCCTGGCGGAAAGAAATGTGGCCCCAGACTCAAAAAAAGGCAGCCGTTCACGACATCGGCTATCAAGGAACACTAATCTTCACTGATCAACACTAA
>CAZSOG010000380.1:0-5708 GCA_964607555.1 uncultured Pirellulaceae bacterium
GGCCTGGTACGCAGGGTGGCTTGGCAAATTGCGTCTCTGCGATGCGATGCGGGAGGATCGGTGGCGGCGGCGGATTCGGCGGTACTTGCGCATGGACGACGATCAGCGGCGACTCGAGTTTTCGCGGCACCTGGAGCGGGTATTTCCCGAGGCCACGCGTGCGCCACTGATTCTCTATCGTCTCTTCCCGTTGGCGATTCAGATTGTCTCGGCGATCGCATTTAGTGACAACTTAAAGGCTGCCGAACTACGGAACCGGCAAATGTTCTGGCTGCCCGGCATCGCCGACTGCCACGAATGTCATGGGCTACCGCTCGAGAATGGCGAGGAGTGTCATGTGTGTGGCAATCCTCTCTGGAACTACAGCTGGTTGCGCGAAGGTGATTGAGAGTCACGGCGGCGGCGGCCGGGATCGCGGCGATCGAACCACGAAAACGACCATTCGTGCCGGAGGGGGGGCGATCGCGTCACGACTCGTCATGCGTAGTGCGCAAGGGGGGCACCGCCTGGCCTGTAGAAAGACTCGAAGTCATTGAAGAGCGTTTGGTTACGCGCCAAGCTACTGCGCGGTGTATCGGCTTGCCGTTCTGTTTGTGTAACACCTTTGGCGTAAGACAAGAGCCAAAACCAAACCGTGCCGGCAAGCGTCATTGGCGTCCATTTTCATACGTCGTCACGGGACAAATCTCCAACGACCTGGCCGTTCCAACATGCTCGGAGTCCGGGGTACTTACCAGGCCAGGCACGGCTCGACTAAGGGCATGGAGAACTGCTCAATCACGCACTGATGGCGTCCTTTTTGGCTGTGAGGGGCGTGTGGCCACGTCGCAATCGGGGCTGTTGCAGCGCCGTTATCGCTCCTCGGATTGGCGTATTCGCCATCCGGGTATCTTGACCTCCAGCGTTTCGCATCGAGAATCGGTAGCAGGAACATGTGGCTTACAGGTGGTACATCGCGTCCCCTGTCGTGGTGGCGGCTACCGCATTGAGGCTACGGGTCGGACGTGGCCACATATCCGGGACGCGATTCACTACGGGCGGGAAGGGGGCGCGACGGGTCGCACGGCGGGTGGGCTGGATGGCCGGGCGTGCTGGCCATGGCGAATTCGATTTACATTGCACACTGAAAAATAAAATCCGGGAGAGACGAATATGCCCAGCAGTTTATCGCGACCAGCAAAGATTCCGCACAGTTTTCGCCGGGTGGCGATCCTTTTTGCCGGCGGCCCCGCGCCGGCGGCCAACGCGGTGATTTCCACATCAGCGGTTTCGTTCTTGCGCAATGAAATCGAAGTTGTCGGGATCCTGAACGGCTACTCGCATCTCGTCGAATTCGGCCCGGATCATCCGATGCAGGAGGGGCGTGACTTCGTCATGCTGGACCACCGGCGGCTCAAACGGACGCGCAATAGCCCGGGGGTGATGATCGGCACGGCACGCACGAATCCGGGCATATTCATTGAATCGCCGGACGATTTGAACGATCGTGAGAAAGCGGCACCTTTGCAAACGGTCTACGATGCACTCTGCTCGATCGACGTCGACGCGCTGGTCTCCATTGGCGGCGACGACACGTTGAAATCGGCCAACAAGTTTGAGTTATTTCAGCAACGTCTTCCGGAAGGGAAAAAGAAGATCCCTGTCGTGCACGTGCCCAAGACGATTGACAACGACTACATGGGAATCGACTTCACGTTCGGGTATTTCACGGCCGTCGAGGTACTGGCTGGCGAAATCCGGAATCTGTTGGCGGACGCCGAGTCGACCGGCAGTTACTTCCTTGCGGAAACGATGGGCCGCAGCGCGGGTTGGATCGCATACGGGTCGGCGATCGCCGGCGAAGCCAGCTTGGTGGTAAGCGTCGAGGACATCAACGGCAAGTACTTGACGCGGGAGGATGTGTTTGATGCGGAGACGGGCGAGACGAGGCAGCGGGAAATCATGAACATGGATGAGACGATCAAGCGGATCGTCAAGACGATGCGAGTGCGGGAGGATTCCGAGAACAAGCGTTATGGCGTGATTGTCATTGCCGAGGGCTTGGCGGAGTATCTCCCCATGGAGTACCTCAAGAACGTTCCACGCGACGAACACGGGCACATCTCCATCTCCCATATTAATCTCAGTGAGCTGTTCAGTCGGCTTATCGGTGCCGAATACGAGCGGCAGACGGGTCGTTCCCGCCGCGTCAAGGGTCTACAACTTGGCTACGAGGCACGCTGCGCGCGACCGCAGGCGTTCGATGTCATGCTGGGCAGCCAACTGGGCGTCGGTTCGTACCGCGCCTTGGTCGAAAAGCAATTGAGTGGCGTGATGGTTTCGGTCAGCGGCCAACTGGATTTGCACTACGTGCCGTTTCGCAACCTCGTCAACCAGGAGACGCTCGTCACGATCGTCCGCTTCGTCAAGCCCAAGTCCGATTTTCATCAGCTGGCACGGTTCCTGGAGACCTATATTCACGAGTAGAATAGGGCCGCGTCCAACCGCCAACGTCGCGGCATGCTTTTTATCAGAGCGCGCTCCAGTCTTGCAACCGGTCACAACCTTCGCTGGCGAGGAACCGAGTCCGCACGAATCAACACTTGCCACAGTGACTTAGGGCGTGCCGCACGATCTGGCCAGCCAGTGAGAATTCTTGCGTGCCCCGCGCGTCCTTCGTGATTTTTTTCTTTTTCCCCAGGGATTCCGACATGAACCATTACCGCGTCCAAGTCGTTCGGAACAAACGCTTATTCCAAGGCGCGCTCTGCCTGCTTCTGGCAACTGCGTTGGGTGTGTTGCCGGGCGTTGCCGCGGAACGGCAACCGACTTTCGATTACCACGCCACGACGCTCGATAACGGACTCCGAGTGATCACGCTCGAGGATTTCTCGTGCCCGATCGTGGCGGTGCAGCTTTGGTACCATGTGGGATCGAAGAACGAATCGCCCGATCGGCAGGGCTTTGCCCACATGTTTGAACACATGATGTTTCGTGGCACGGATCGGTTGGGTCCGACGGATCATTTTGATTTAGTTCACCAGGTGGGTGGCGATTGCAACGCCTACACGACTTTCGACCAAACGGTTTATCACGAGACGCTGCCCGCCAACCAGTTGGAGTTAGCGCTCTGGCTGGAGGCCGAACGGATGTCGATGTTGAAGATCGACCAGGAGTCGTTTGCCACGGAGCGGAAAATAGTCGAGGAGGAGCGGCGGATGGGCCTGAACCGCCCGTACGGCAGTCTGCTGGAGAAGGTGTTACCCTTGGTCGCGCCCGGGCACCCTTACCGCTGGTCGACCATCGGCTCGATCCCCCACTTGCGCGCCACGTCGGTTCCCGAACTGCGTGCCTTCTGGACTCGGTATTACGTGCCCAACAACGCCACGTTGGTCCTTGTCGGCGCCGTGCGACATGACCGCGCGGCCGAGTTGGCCAAGAAGTACTTTGGCTGGATCCCGCGGTGTGCCGCGCCGCCGCGTGTTCCCGCGCCGCCGGCCGAACCGTTCAAGAAACAAGACGTGACGCTGCAGCTGAAGAACGCGCCGGCGCCGTTGGTTGCCGTGCTGTTTCGTGGTGTGCCCATGGCCAGCGATGATGGCTTTGCGTTGGACCTGATGACGACGATTCTGGGTGGCGGGCAGAGCAGCCGCTTATATCGGCGGATCGTCGCCCAAGACCGATCCGCCGTGATGGCCATGGCTGGTGCCATGAGTTTGGAACAGAACGGCGTGGTGGGCGCGGGTGCGTTGCTGACGCCCGTCGGCAGCGACCCGGACAAGGTCTTGCAGACAATCAAGTCGGAAATACGGCGGATGTGCGATACGCCGGTCTCCGATCTGGAACTGCTCAAAGCACGCAATCAAATGCTCAAACAGCTTGTGGAACAAGATCTGACCGTGACCGGTAAAGCCCGCGCGCTCGGCGCGGCGGCCGTGCTGGAAGGCGACGTCGCGCGAGTGAACACGCGCATCGAGGAGATTCGCGCGGTGACCGTGGCCGACATTCAGCGCGTTGCGCGCACCTACTTCGACCTTGACCACGCCCTGACGCTGCGGGTCCAACGCAACTTGCTTGGCAGCCTGGGCAGCATGTTGGGCATGCCGCAAAAGGACGTCGAAAACGCGCCAATTACGGGGGTTCCGGAGACCAATCCGCCGGCACCGGGCCGGCCGGGCGTGGCCCGGCCCGCAGACTATCCCAGCAAACCGCCGATGGCAAAACGACTGGCATATAACAGCCGCGTCGACGTCAAGTCCTCCCAACTGGCGAATGGCCTTACCGTGATCGTCGCGGAGAACCACGAAGTTCCCTTCGTCTCCGCCATGCTCGGTTTCTCGGCCGGAGCGTGGACCGAAACGAAGCCCGGCACCGCGTCACTCGCCTTGCAGATGCTGACCAAGGGCACGACGCGTCACTCGGAAGAGGAACTCGCCGACGTGTTGGAGACGTACGCTATTTCACTGTCCGGAAACGCCACGATGGATGGCAGCACGATCGACGTTGGCTGTTTGCCAGAACAAGCTGGCCGCGCGGTGGAATTGCTGGCGGAAGTCGCGCTAACCCCGACCATGCCCCAAGCCGAATTCGATAAGCTCGTGAGCCAGGTCCGGACGGGGTTGAGCGTGCAGGCACGCGAGCCCACCTACCTGGCCGGACGCGAGATTCGACGCCGTCTCTATGGCAGCCATCCGTATGCGCGGAGCGCTCAGGGAGAACTAAAAGACCTTCGGCAACTGCATCGAGACGACCTGGTTGACTGGTGGAAGGCCCATGCGCGGCCCGATCGAGCCGCGCTTATTTTCGCCGGCGATATCAGTCTTGACCAGGCGAATTCGCTCGCTGAAAAGTCGTTCGCGCAATGGCAGACGCAGCGGGCCGCCCCCGCCGCCAAGCTGCCGCCAGTTCCCGATCCGCAACCGACCCACATTTATCTGGTCGATTTCCCCGGCGGGCAAAGCCAGATCGGCGTCGCGCAGGTCGGCCTGACACGCAAGGACCCCGGCTACTTCGTCAGCCGGGTCGTCAGCGGCTATTTTGGTGGCGCGTTCAATAGCCGGCTGAACGAGACCATCCGCGTCAAGAAAGGGCTGACCTACGGCGCGCACGGAGGGTTCTCGGCCCAACGGTTCGCGGGACGATTCGCGGTCTCAACGTTCAGTAAGACGGCGACCACGGTCGAGGCCGTGCAGGCGATCTTTGCCGAGATCAACCGGCTGCGTGATGAGCCGCCTTCCGACAAAGAACTCGGATCTACCATCTCCCATATCCTCGGCGCGTTCCCCGCGACTCACGAAACACCGCAACAGGTCGCCGGCCAGGAATGGTTGCGCCGATCCCAGGGACTGCCGCGGGACTATTTCGAGTCGCTACTGGCCGGCGTGGCCCGCACAACGGCGAATGAGTGTGTCGACTTGACACGTGCCCGGGTCGATCCGGCGAAGATGGTGGTGGTCGTCGTCGGACCCGCAAGCAAGCTGAAAGAAGGTCTCGAGAAGATCGCCCCGGTGACCGTTGTCAAACCGTGATGGACGAGGCGATGTGACTTGGGCAGGCCGTTTGGACGCAGCCGAACGGACCTGTTCCGTCGCTCGATCGAGTGGTTCCTCGTCAACGGCGACCAATAAAGAAAACGCCCGATCGGCGGTTCCGCCGGTCGGGCGTTTGGTTAGATTCAAGGAACACTAATCTTCACTGATCAACACTAATGATACCGCCCTGGAAAGTCT
>CAZSOG010000381.1:0-5699 GCA_964607555.1 uncultured Pirellulaceae bacterium
GCGACATCCAGTCCGAACGCGTCTTACCCGGCCACAGAATCTTGCGGGGCGCGGTCGACGGTGAACACGATCGCATGGTCTAAGCCGAGCTGTTGCAAATCGACCGTGTCCCCCTCGGCCCAATCGCGATAGGCAACGTCCTTGGCCAGGAACTCGAACAGTTCGTGGCTGGTCGCCGGCGGCGGCGGCAGCGTGTCGGCGCCGAACTTGGCGACAAACCCGTCACGAATTCCGGAGAGCGGCCCGCCGATCAGCTGGCCGCCGAAGAAATCGCCATCCACTGACTGCATGGTCCCGGTCGCGAATATGTTGTCGGCGCGATCGACCGCAATCGACGCAACCAACGTGTCGGTGGTCGAATTGGAGTCATCGCCGAAGTAGGACTGCGCCACGGCGTTACCTTGCGGCAGGACCTTCGCCACGAAAATACGGTGGATGTCGACCGCTGGATCAATTCGGTTCTTCTCGAATTGGGCCAGGATCCTCCCGCCCACGACCAGGTTGTCGTCACTATCCACGGCGATTCTGCTGACTAGCTTCTTTGCCGTGTAGCCAATCGGCTTGGGGAATTCGCCCAAATAGCTCGCCCAGCGAAGCGTACCGGCCGAGTTGAAGCTCGCAACAAAGCCGTCCATGTTGTCGGCGCAGTTTGAGCAAGTTTGTTCGGCATTGTAGGTCGCATCGAATCCACCCGGCGTGGGCAGATCACGCGACGACGTATTGCCCGCCATGAGAATGTTGTCTTGCGAATCGACGGCGATAAACCCGAGGTCGCGTCTCGTACCACCAAGGAAAGTACTCCATTCCAGTCCGCCTTCCGATGTGAATTTGGTAAGAAAGGCGTCCCGCTCGCCGGCAAAGCTCGGGGCCAAGCTCCCGGTCGGAAAGTCGGTCGGACCGTCAAGGTATCCCGAAATGAAGATTTCGCCCAAGGAATTCGTGGCAACGCTGTTTGTTTGTTCTAACGCACTGCCGCCAAACTTGTGTCCCCACAGCACATCACCGTTCGCATTCAGCTTGACAATGAAGATATCCGACTGGCCGGTGATCGGCTCGAGCGGGTCGGCAGGGCGAAACCGCCAGAGCTTGGAATCAGTCGTCCCGGCAACCACGATATTCCCGGCAAAATCGGTCGCCACGTCGATCAGATTCTCACCCGACTCGCCGCCGAGGTACGTTGACCAGAGCAGGTCTCCGGCCGCGGAGAACTTCGCCACCCATCCATCCGATGAGCCGCTGAAGCTGGAATCCCAGGCCCCAAACGTCGGAAAATCAGGGGATCCCGTCTTGCCACCGACAATCACATTGCCCTGGATATCGACCGTGATCGCGTTCGCGAAGTCCACTCCGTTGCCGCCCAAACGAACCGACCAGTCCAGCTCGCCATTGTGAGTGATCTTTGCGACCGTCGCTCCGACCAGCACATCGGACGACACGCCGAACGGATCAATGATCGGAAAATCATCGGCGGATTGTGTCCAGCCCGCCGCGTACGCATCCCCAACGGCATCCGTGGCAATGTCCTTGCCGAAATCGGCATCGCTACCGCCCACGAATCGCCCCCACTCCAGTTCCGGATCGATGACCAGCGGCAGCGTTGTGTCATGGACACCCAGCTGAAACGTGTAGGAGTTATCGTCCAGCAGCACGAAACGGCTAGGCACTTCAACCCGCGCTGCGCCAACATCCTGATAAGTGAACGGCGCGTCATCGATCAGTTCGCCAGCCGCGGTTTCAATCCGCAGCGCGCCATCGGTATCGATCGACAGGCCTTCGATACCCAAATAGCTGAGCTGAATCTGCCGGTAGTCGACGCCCGGCGCGACGTGGAACTCGTACTTCAGCGAATCGTCGTACGCCCACGTCAGCGCGTCGATGCCCGGATAGACGTCCGGATAAACGACGCTACCGTACGCCCGCGCGTCGAGTGGCTGCGCGGTCGATTCGCCGGCCGGCGAACCGTCTTGCGTCGGCGCCTGATCCAATCCATGCGGTGCCACATTTACGGCATCGTCGAATTGCAGGGCCACCGTTAACGAATCACGCGCCGGATCCCATGGCGTGGAAGGTTCGGCTGCGCCAGGGGTCGACCCGGGCCGCGTCTTCAACGTGATGCGCGGGCCGCTGGTGGTGTGCATGACTTGCGCGCCGTCCGCGTCGTACTGGTACCGGATCGCGGCGTCCCGCCACGGGCCCTGGTTCACCGTGAACAGCGCCGGTTGGCCCAAGTCGATCGGTTGCCCGACGTCGGCGCTGAGCAACAACCGCGGCTCGAGTCGTTCAAGTACCGCATGTCGAAATAAGCCATTGCCGTGGCGGCGCATCGGCGGGCCGGCGGGCCGGCGCCGACCGCGTCGCGGTCGTGCCGTGCGTGAACCGTGGTTCATGATGAGCTATCCCTGAAGTGGGTCACCCCGGGGGGTGACGGAGATATGGCGCCATCAGCGCGACGCGATTTACTACGCGAATATCTGTCCAGGTCGGTGTCCACCGGCTCGGTAACACAATTGGCCATGGTACCCGATCGAGCCACGAGAAGCAAGAAAAAAGAGGGGGTGGCGCATGGTCGCACCAGGGGGACAACGGAAAAGCGACACGTCATTTGCTGGAAAACCCACGGGAGACGCCGGTCATCGGGCAGAATCGAGTCCTGCGTCGTGATCGCCTGCACACCCGCGCGAACCAGGCGGTGGCAGGGCATTGGGTCACGCCCTCGAACGTATGCATGCCGTTTTCGCGGCAATCGAGCAGATTGTAAACTATATTTCAATCGCACGGCCTGTTGGGCCATGACAACTTTGCCGATCCACGGCTCGAATGCCGTGGCAGTTAGCAACGAGCGAAGGTTGTTCGGGAGGCTAGGCGATGATCGGTGAAGTGGTGCGGAATATCGAACTGTCCGGCGAATCGTTCGGCATTCCCCGCGGTGGGTGACCAGACGGCGCGCGGGGTGGCACGCCGACACTATTGCAACGAACGCGCGTGAAATGACGAACTGCGAGGCCGCTCGAAAACTGCCTCGGCCGGGCGTTCATCCGCTTCCTCGACGGACGTGGACGTCCATCGTACATGTTTGCAGCCGCGTTTTGGGACGGGTCCCAGGTCAGACGCCCAAGAGCTGCGCGGCTATTCCACATGATGGACAGATGTGTGCATGTGAGCGCGGAAAAGGGCAAGAGAATCGTGGACAAGAATATGCGACGAAGAATTCCTATATAATCCAAGCGGCCGTCGATTTCTGGAGTTAAGACAGAGTGCGCGAGATCGTTACTGTTCACGGACCGGAAGAAAAAAAACACGAATCGACGCTGATTCTCGCTAATATCGGACAACCTCATCTTGCAATGACTACGACTTTTCTACGACCTGCCGGATTTACGTTGCGTGTTGCAGACTTTCCTGGGCGGTATCATTAGTGTTGATCAGTGAAGATTAGTGTTCCTTGATCGCAGGTGTCGTGAACGGCTACGCGAGATCAAGCGGCTTGTGGCTCGGATCAAGTCGGGCAACCTCCGTGTTTGCCGGGCGCTGGTCGCCGCCTCTAATGAAACGAGGTGATGCCGGGAACGGCGACCGGATAGTTGCCGTCGGGCCCCGGTTTCGTGGGCGGATCGGCGTCCCAGGTGTAGCCATCGGGATTGGCCTGCATCTTCGAGTTCATCGCCTCGGTCCAGGTGATCTCGCGGCCCGTGTGCGAACACCAGGTCGACATGAGCGCGAGCATGCTACTGCGCGCCATGTACAGGCCATTATTGATCGGCGTACCCGCGCGAATGGCGGAAAACAAAGCGACATGCTCAAGATCGAACCGGTTGCATGGCGGGCCGTCATAACGCCAATTCGTTTCCCCTTCGATTATATGGTTGAGTAAATCGCAGCGCCCCTTCGTGCCGAGAAAGACATCCGAGACCGCTGTCCAGGTCCCATTGATTTGACGGCAATAGGCATACATGCGCACACCGTCCGCGTACTCATAAACGGTCGCGTGATGATCGTATACGTCACCGAACGTGGGTCCTTTACGCACTTCACGCCCGCCCATCCCCCACGCCTTGAGCGGTAGGCGGTCGTGCAGCGCCCATGCACCCTTATCCACGTTGTGGACCATGTTTAATCCGGGAAGGTCTGCCGACAGCCAATTGAAGTCGTACCAGTCGTATACCTGGTATTGCATCTCGGTCATCCCGGGGCGCCGTGGCAAGCTGCGCAACGATCCCGTGTTACAAATCTCCTGAACGGTTGTTATGCGGCCGATCGCGCCATCATGGACGCGTTTCATGGTTTCACGCACGCCCGTATGGTAGCGCCATGCCAATCCCGAAACGATACAGAGTCCCTTCTGCAGCGCGGTGTCAGCCGCCGTTTGAACCAGCTTGACGCCCGGTGCGTCCACGGCGTGCGTCTTCTCGCAAAAAACGTGTTTTCCCGCATCCACGGCCGCCTTCAGATAAATCGGCGTGAAGTGCGAAGGCACCGTGATAATCACAACATCGACCGCGCTCTCCAGCAGCGAACGATAGGACTGCAGGCCAACGAACTTGTGGTCGGCGTCCACGTCGACCTGTTTCGGCTTGATCGCCGTAAGTTGCTTGAGACTCGCCGCCAAACGCCAATCGAACGCGTCGGCCATTGCCACGAGTCGCGCGTTCTTATCCGCGTTCATCGCGTTCACCGCCGCCCCCGTGCCGCGGCCGCCACAGCCGATCAGGCCAATGCGCAGCATGTCACTGCCCGCCGCGTGGCACGTGCGCGCAAGAGCCAGGCTTGTCATCGCGGCAGCGGATCGCTTCACGAACTGACGTCGCGTCTGTTGTGCCGTCATTGTCTCCCCCCGATCGCTACCATACCTCGGATAACTCCACGCGGATGTTCTCGAGCACGTGAAGGGCAATCGTGCTCGCGTGCCGGCCGGTCGATGTGTACGCGCCGCCTTCCAACACGAACTGCTCGACAACATGGTCCTCCGGGTCCACGATCCAGTATTCCGGGATCGCCGATTTTCGATAGAGCTCTCTTTTTAGGACGCGGTCGTTCTTCGTCGAAGATGCCGACAGTATTTCCGCGACCATGTCGGGCGTGCCCTTGATCTTCGTCGGTGTGATGATCGTTGGCTTGCGGTTCAACACCAGAATCAAATCAGGCTGGACAATGTCGGTTTCCGATAGCTGCAAGTCCGTGGGAGCATCAAAGATCTGGCCAAGCTGCTCGAGTTCAATCTGTGTGTAGAGTTGAAACTGGATGCGCCGAGACAGTGTTTGGTGATATGTGTCGGGTGCGGGGTTCACGACATGTTCTCCGTCAATAATCTCATGGCGTCGTCCGTCATCTGGAAAGCAGACATATTCACGATATCCCAGCCTGCCGCGCAATTTGGTTTCTGGAGTCATGGTAGTAGGTCTCTTCCAACATCGGTCCAGGAACTTGCCACAAACTTACCGTCATCTACCGCAGTATAACAGATGTTCACCCGGACGGCCAATTCACGTTGGACAACCGCGTGCATCGTGCCGTGGCCCGCGGAGAACACTGTTCGGATGACACTTGATCGCAACACATGCCTCCTGCGCGAACCGTCAGTGAAGATCCAGCAAGAATGTTGTTGGGCGAGAATATCGGAGGACTTTCATATTCTTGCCACGAATATTCGTAGCCGTTCACGACATCTGCTATCAAGGAACACTAATCTTCACTGATCAACA